>DATGZW010000027.1:0-6249 GCA_035297005.1 Patescibacteria group bacterium | reverse complement strand
CGCGCACCTCGGTGTCCCTGGCCGCCGGGTCGCGCACCTTGCGGGCGGAAGTCGATGTGGACAATTCCGCGCACCTGCTGCGCCCTGGCCTCTATGCGCAGGTCACGATCGACGTGCCGCGACACCAACAGACGGTGACCGTCCCTGCCGAGGCGCTGATCTTCAACGCCGGCGGCACCCAGGTCGCCACCGTCGCCGACGGCACGATCCGTTTGCGCAAGGTCGAGATCCTGCGCGACCACGGCACCTCCCTGGAACTGGCCAGCGGGCTGGATGGCGGCGAGGAGGTCGTCGTCAACCCCTTCGCCGCGTTGAGCGACGGCCAAAAGGTCAAGGCCGATGACGGCCAGCAGACCGCCAGCGCCCCCACTGGGCATTGAGCCCTATCCCACCCAGCCAAAAGGCAAGATTGATGTCGCCGCCCTGCCCGCCCATCTCCTTGGCAATTCGGAGGGGCGCAGGTGCGAAATGGGGTCCGCCATCGGCCGGCAAAGCGGCAGCGTGTGGTCGGTCTCGCCTGCGCGCTGCTGGTCTTCGCCTCGCCGCTGCGGGCGGAGGTGCCTTACGACACGGAAATCGTCGGAACCAACGACAGTTCGCTCCTGTCCGACCTGAACACCGTGTCGCAACTGGTCACGCTCAAGGACAAGCCGCCCCAGACCGAGGAAGCGCTGCATCGCCGCGTCGAGGAAGACCAGCCGCGTCTGCAAACGGTCCTTCAGTCGCAAGGCTATTGGGAGGGAACGGTCGAGGTTTCCCTCGACCTTGCCGCCAAGCCGGGACGGGTGACACTGACGGTGGCGGCAGGTCCGCTCTATCGCTTGCGGCAGGTTTCCCTGGTGACCCCGGACGGTGGGACGGCACCGGATATCGGTTCGCTCGACCCGGCCAGCTTCGGCCTGAAATTGGGCGATCCGGCGCGCTCGGAACCGGTGATCGCCGCCGAGGGCAAGATCGCCCTAGCCTATGCGGAGCGTGGGCGACCGTTCGCCAAGGTGCTCGACCGCCAGGTGGTGGTGGATCGCGCCGGCAAGACCATGGCGGTGACCTACACCGTCGAGCCCGGCCCGACCGCGAAATTCGGCCCGCTGACCATCGATGGCCTGACCCGTCTTGGGCAAGACTATGTCGAGAGGCGGATCGTCTGGCAGGAAGGGCAGACCTACGACCAGCACGCCGTCGAGACCACGCGCAAGCGGCTGGTCGACAGCAGCCTGTTTTCCTCGGTGCAGATCATCCACGCCGAGCACGTGGACGCGGCGGGAGAGGTGCCGATGCGCCTTGCCCTGGTCGAGCGGCAGCGGCGCTCGCTCGGCACCGGCCTGTCCTACAACACCAGCCAGGGCCTGGGCGCCAACGGGTTCTGGGAGGACCGAAACCTTTTTGGCGAGGCTGAAAGCCTGCATGTGGACGCCGACGTGGCGCAGCAGCGGCGCGACCTGCGGGCGAACTTTCGCAAGCCCGACTTCCTCGACAAGGACCAGGACTTGACCACGCTGGCCGAACTGGTCGATGAGAACCCCGTCGCCTATACCGCCCGCCGCGAGTTGGCCTATCCCGCGCTGGAATGGCGCTTCGGCAGTGTCACCACGCTGGGTGGCGGCGTGCAGGTGCAACAGGCGACGGTCACAGAAGCGGCCCGCGACATCATCCAGACCTATGCTCTGGTGGGAACGCCGCTGGTCGTTCGCCGCGACACGCGCGACGACCTTCTCAATCCGCAATCCGGATCGCGAGCATCGCTCATGGTGACGCCGAACACCAGCCTTACCGCCAAGAGCCTCAGTTTCGTCAGCACCCGCGTCGATGGCGACCTGTACCGGCGGATCGGCGACCAAACCGTCCTGGCCGGGTTCGTCGGACTTGGCTCGATCATCGGCATGTCGCGCGACGGGCTGCCGGCGGATCAACGCCTTTATGCCGGTGGCGGAGGATCGCTGCGCGGCTACGCCTATCAACTGGCGGGGCCGTTGGCCGCCAACGACAAGCCGCTGGGCGGCCGCTCCGTCCTGCAATTCGGCACCGAATTACGAGTAAAGATCACCGATACGATCGGCCTCGTGCCGTTCGTCGAGGCCGGTAACGCCTATGAAACCTCCCTGCCGCAACCGGCCAAGGACATGCTCTACGACACAGGCATCGGCCTGCGCTATTACACGCCGCTGGGGCCGTTGCGCTTCGATGTCGCCACCCCGCTGGTGCGGCGGAACGCGGATTCCATCTTGCAGGTCTATATCAGCATCGGTCAGGCGTTTTGATGCCTCAGTAATCGAGTTTCCAATTGACCCCGACACCGCTGCCGGTGGTGTCGCTCTGGGTGCCGCTGACCGTCAGATGACGGGTGATTTCGACCTCGACGGTGACCTGGCTCTCGCCGGAGAGCCCTTGGCCGACGCCGACAAAAACCCCAGGCGCCACGTATTTGCCGCCGGAGACCATCGTATTTCCCAGCGCATTGCTCGTCGTCGAACCGGAGGATGGGCTGGTTGTCGTGCTGAATGGCGTGGAGGCGGTCTGCTGGCTCGCGCCGACGCTCAGGCGATCCAGACCGACCTTCATGCGGATGCGGTCGATGACGCTGGGACCGCCATTGGTCAAATCGGTCGCCGCCTGAGCAATTTGCAGCGCCTCCAGCGGCGAAAGCTGGGTGATGTCGTGCTGGAACAGCAGTTGCGACAGCACCTGATCCTGCGGCACCGGCGGATCGGAGGTCAGCTTGATCGTCGGCTGCTCGGCCGGGCCGGTGACGGCGACCTGCGCGGTGAATTGCCCCGTGCTCGATTGCGCCAGGAAATCAAGCAGCGGCTCGACCTTGCCGCCGCCGGTCAGGGTGATGGTCCCGCGCGTCAAATCCAGCGGTTTGCCGAGAAAATTCAGGGTTCCATGAGCGATCTTGAGCGCACCCCGGATGTCCGGCGCGTCGCTGCTGCCGCCGACGGCGAAATGCCCGGTCCACTCGCTGTCCAATCCCCGGCCACGAATGAAGAATTTTCCGGGGATATCGATGGTCGCATCCAGCACGGCGACGATGGGAGGGTGATGTGGCGATGCCGGCGGCGTGTGCAGCACCTGACCGGTAGCGCTGTCGATCACCGTCACCGCCAGGGGGCGAATGCTGGGCGGCAGCCGGTCGGCCAGATAAAGCTGGGCATCGTCGATGGTCAGACGGCCGGTGACCTGTGGCCGCAGGAGTGGCCCCGTCACCTGGATGTCGCCGCTGCCATGCCCCAGGGAATCATCACGGTGGACCAGTTGGAAGCGGTGCAGCGTGGCGTCGAGCGTCGGCCCGCCTGCCGCCGCCGGAAGCACGAAGCCCGCCATGTCGACCGTCCCCTGGTCGCCGTCATTGGCGGTGAACCGGCGCAAGACGATGCGGTCGCGGTCGCCTTCCAGATCGACGACAAGGCCTTCAAGCCGGGTGCCATAGGTGAGGCTCTCGTAACGACCGTGATCGAGCGTCGCTTGGCCCGAGACGGCGGGCGAGGCGATCGTCCCTGCGATGCTGAGATCGACATGGTAATGCCCGAACAGTTGGTCCTCGCCAAGCGGCAGCACATCGGCCAGATCCTCCAAACGGCCGTCCCCCTGAAGGTGCAAGGACAGCGCGCCGTCCTTGGGGATGGACACGGCGAACGGCTGCCGGCTGACGGCAAAGACCACGCCGCCGGAGAAATCGACGGCTTCCCCCTGTGGACGAGCCACCCGCGGTGGCCGCGCCACTTTGCCGGTAAAGGCGGCGTGGCCGTCGCGCAAGTGCATTTCCGCCGTGACGTCGAGGGCTGGCAGATCTGGGGGCCGCGTCGTCACCAATCGCAACCCTCGCGTCGCCAAAGTGATATCTCCGTCCGGGCGTTCGACGGGGCCTTGCAGAGTGATGTCGGCATCGAACGCCCCGCCGTTGACCCCCGCATCGCTGAAGGCTTTGGCCATGGCCACAGGCAGGTTGCGTGCCGCAAGCCTCGCCATGACGCGGTCGGGGGCCAGCGTCGCCGCCCCTGTTATCCGCCCGCCCCCCAGGTCGAGATCAAGGGCGGCGACGGAAACCTGCTTATCTGTCCCGCTGAACCGCAGCGGCTGGTCCAGTCGAAATCCTTGATTGGCGAAACTGCCCTGGAGGGTGACAAGCCGTCCGCTGACGACGCTCCCGGTAATGCTGGCGTCGCCAGCGGCGACCAGCGTGAGCGGTCCTTTGTATTGGCCACGCAGATTCGCCGTGACGGCGAACTGCCGCGGATGACGGGATCGGACGGAGGCGCGGATTTGCGCGAACGAGACGCCGCCGAGCTTGACGCCAAGGACGCTGAGATCGCCACGTCCCGCCGCCGCTCCCCAAAGATCGGAGACGGTGCCGTTGGCGGTGACGCGTTGGGCGGTGGTCGAGGCCAAGGCCAACTGCGATGCCGAAAGGCTGGCGGTGACGTCCTGCCCGCGCCGCGCCGCCAGCCTTGCATCAAGGTCGAAGCGTCCGGACAGCGGCGCTCCGGCAAGGCTGGACCAGGGCGACAGGTCGGCACTGCGGGCGGTAACCCGTCCGCTGGTCAGCCCCGTATCGAGCGCCATGCGCAAGGCGGCATCGAGCGTCGTCCCACTGGCGGCCATGTGAAAACTGGTCAGGTCGAGCGTATTGCCATCCGTGCCGAGCGCCGCCCGGCCGTTGAGCGTCCCCGCCAATGGGCCGGAGCGGAAGTCGCCGTCCGCCTCGACCGCCAGAGGCGCGCCCATGATGGTGTGAACGCGCGCGGTCAGGCGGTCGAGCCGCCGGCCATCGCTGGTGACATCCTCGGCGGTGAGCACGCCGTCGAGACGGGGGCTGATCACGGGGCCGCTCAGCGTCCCGTCCAGGCTGGCGCGTCCGCCAAGCGGCCAGCCGGCCACAGCGGTCAACGGCGCAAGGTCGGACGCGGCAAGATGAACCGCCGCCGCGACGGTCTGCTGGTCCAGGTCCGCCGCCCCCTGCGCGGTCATCGTCAGTCCCTGTCCCTCGACGGTCAGCTCCGAAATGGCGACGGCGGACCCTTGCAGCGTCGACGATCCCCGGACATGCCAGTCGAAGCCGGTTTCCGCCGCCCCGACATGCAGCCGCCCCTCGCCAGAGACGGCAATCGGCGCATGCTCCAACGGACCGGCAGCAGCGAAGTCGAACGCCGCCGATCCGCTCAGGGATTGGCCGTCGATGCGTTTGACGGTTAAGGACGCGTGGCTCTGGTCGGCACCGACCGTCGCCTCGCCCGCCAAGGCCAAGGTGACTTGGGTTCCGAGCACCGGTGGCGCCAATTCCAGGAGCGGAACCTCCAGCCGTTGAAGCTGGATGGCGTTGAGACCACGCAACGGGTTACCTGCCGCCGCCGCTTCCGATGAGGCTTGCGGCAGTCTGGCGATGACGACCTTGTCTGCGCTCAACAGGGCGACGGTCACCCGCCCGCGCAGCACATCGGCAAGATTGAGCTTGCACCGCGCCGTCTCGATCCGCCCCCACGAGCCGCTGACATCGCGCAGGTCGATGGCGCCGATGGTCACCTCCCAGGGGATGCTCCCGCTCAGCCCGCTGACCTGAATATCATCCGACAGACCGCGGTTGACCGCCGCCGCCAGCCACTCTTGTCCAAGCCCGGTCTGCAGGCCGCCGATAAGCCCCGCCGCGACTGCCGCCAGCGACAGCACCACCCATCCCACCGTGATCAAGCCGATTCGCAACACCTGCATAGGGGACAAACCGAGCGGCCATAGGCCATGTTCACACGAAGAGTAAGGACGAGCGGCTGTCTTGGCCGCTCAGTCGGCGAGGTTCCACAGCACCGTCCATGCCACCAGCCGGTCGTCTCCGGCCTGGCCGTGGCACCACAACCGCCGCCCCGGCAGAGGCGTCACTCCGCTGACCTCGTCCGCCGACAGATTGGCGACCAGCGACAAGATGGAGCCGTCGCCCAAGCGCCAGCGCACCCTTACCGCCCGCGCCGCCACCACCTCGTAGCTCGCAGCGCCGCCGCGCAACCCCGGCAGGCGGGGGATGATCTCGGCGTGGCGCAGGGCCAAAAGCGTCCGATACCACGCCAGCCACTCGGCATGGGGCGGGCGTGTCAGGTCGTCCCAGTCCAGCTTGGCCGCGCCGAAGGTCGCCTCCAGCCCCGGATCGGGAATGGCCTCGCGCAAGGCGGGATCGCGGAATTCGGGGAAGCGGGCGAATTCCTGGCGACGGCCTTCCCGCACCCGCGCCGCCAACTCGGGGGTGAAATCGCAGAAATAGGGAAA
>DATGZW010000026.1:0-4740 GCA_035297005.1 Patescibacteria group bacterium | reverse complement strand
GATGCCGATGCCGTTGTCGCGCACGGTAAACAGAAAGAATCCGTCATTTGCCGGTTCTGCGCTAATCTCGATATGCAGCGGTCGGTCGGGATCACGGTAATGAACCGCGTTCTCGATCAGGTTCTGGAACAGGCTCTCCATCGGCAGATCTTCGGCCAGGACGGCGGGAAGCTCGCCCACTGTGACCCTGGCGCCGGCGTTTTCGATGGCGACGCGAAAGCGCGACAGCACCCCATCGACGACGGGGCCAAGTTCCACCGCCACCGCCTGCCGGGGAGTCGTGGACACCCGCGCATAACTCAGCAGGTCGGTGATCATCTGTGACATATGCTTGGCGCCGCCAACGATGTAGCCGATGAATTCGTCTGCGTCGTCGTCCAACTGGCCACCATAGCGCTTGGCCAGCAATTGCGTGTAGCTGACGATGTTGCGCAAGGGCGTCTGCAGATCGTGCGAGGCGACATAGGCGAACTGCTCAAGGTCGGCGTTGGAGCGCGCCAGATCCTCGGTCCGATGTTCCAACGCCTTCCAAGTCCGCAGCATGGCCAGACCGCCAAGCGACGTGACCAGAGTGAAAATCGCCCCCAGGGCCGCCAGTTTCTCCAACTCGCGCCACCAGTCGCCCAGATAGTCCTCGGGCGCCAAGCCGACCAGCGTGATCAACGGATAGTCGCCGACCGCCTGAAAGGAAAAAGTCCGCAGGACATCGTCTCCACCGGCGCGCGCTTGATAGGTGCCTCCATGAGGGTTGGCGCCGATGGTCGCCCGAAAGGTGTCCGACACCTTGGTCTGACCAACGAAGCCCGCCGCCGGGTAACGGGCCAATAGGTCGAAATCGCGGCTGGCGTTGCCGCGCATGACCACGGCGCCATGCGGGCCGACTTCAAGCTCGTCGAACTTGCGCTCGAACCAGCCGATGGTTACCGGCGCATAGACGACGCCGGCAAAGCCGCCATCGGCGAATTCCAGGCGGCGGGCAAAGATCAGCACCCACTTGCCGCTGATGCGCCCCAGCATCGGCTGCGAGATGGCTAGGCCGGCGGCGCGATTGTCGCGCAGGTGGATGAAGTAGTCGCGGTCGCTAGCAGAGATCGCCGGCGGCACCCCGCCCGATCCGGCAACGACGTTGCCGTCGGCATCGGTGATGCGCAGGCTGTCGACCATCGGCAAGCGCGACTGCAAGCGGCTGAGGAAGTCGTCCATATGCAGCGGTTCCTTGGCGCCGCCGCCAAGCTGGCGAGAGTACTCGTCGACGACCGTCCGCATGGCCAGGTTGATGTGGTCGATTTCGCCGGCGATGCTTTGCGACACCAAGTGGTTGGTATTGCGCGAGGTTACCGCCGCCCGCTCGGCATATTGCTGGTAGCTGCCCTGCAACGACACCGCGATAAGGCAGAAGACGAACAGATTGGCAAAGGCGACCAAGCCGATGATCCGCCAGCGCAGTCTTGAAAATGTCGTGGAGACTACCTTCGCCTTCATGCGCCCACCTCGACATGAAACGAAACGCGCCCGCCACCGCGCCCATCGGCCGCAGCGGCAAGGTCACCTCATTTCCGTCTTCCCGGTCCTTGGCGAACACATCCCGAACGGGCGAATCACCGGACCAAAACTAGGGCTATGGTATCCCAAACCGAAACATCCGAAAATGTGAAATGAGCCGCCTTTGCCCCCAAGACGACGAACACCCCAGTATGTTTCCGGAATTATGACGTACCTTCCTTCAATTCCATGGTTCCATCGCGGCGGATACGGAACCGCTTGCCGCGCCACCATACCGAACGGCCGCAACAGGCGACCGCGAACACCGCCAGCGACAGCGCATCACGTAGCAGTACCAATGCCACCGGGCTGCGCGGCAAGGCCAGCGCCCGTTCCTCGTCGCGCACCGCCCACAGACGCATAGAGGCGGCAAGCGCCAACACCGGCAGGAACGCCGTCCCGCCGATCGCCGCCGACACCGCCGCCAGCGCCACCGGCTGTGTCACCACCGAGGCGACGTAGCCGCCACGATCCACCGCCGCCACGGTGCGGCCCCAGCGGATTTCATGCGCCCACAGGCTGCGCAAGCTTGGCTCGGCGACGACCACATCGACCGGGCGGGCGGCCAAGGCGATGTCGTAACCGGCGCGGCGCACCGCCGCCCCCAAGGACCAGTCATCGGCCAAAGTGTCGCGCAACGGCTCCAGCCCGCCGATGGCGTCGAGCACGCGGCGGCTGAGCGCCATGGTGGCGCCGAAGCAGCCGTCGCGCCGCCCCAAGGCGCGCGCGACCAGGGCCGAGGGCAGGAAGCCATGATTGATGCCCAGCGCGCCCAGGCGGCTCCACACCCCGCCATTCGGCCGCCCGACATAGAGGCACGTCACCAGCCCCACCGTCGGATCGGCCAGCGGGGCCACCACGTCGTCGAGATAATCCGGCGGCACGCGGACGTCGCTATCGGCGATGACCAGCACGTCGTGGCGGGCACGCGACAGCATCGACAGCAGATTGCCGACCTTCAGATTGCAGCCGCGCGGGCGCGGATCAACCACCACCGTCAGATCGGCATCAGGCAATTCGGCGCTCAAACGATGCACCACCGGCAGCGCCGGATCGTCCCAATCACGCAGGCCGAACACCACCTGAAAGCGCGGATAATCCTGGCGGCACAGATCCCGCAGATTGCCCTCCAGCCCCGGCTCGGCCCCACACAGCGGCTTGAGCACGGTGACCGGCGGACGACGGGACGGAACGGCGGGCGCTTGCGCGGCGAAGCGCCGCACCAGCCGCGCCGCCGCCAATTGATAGAGGGCTCCGCCAAAACTCAGCCCGGCGAGGGCAAGGGCCGCGCCCTGCGCCAAATCGGCCATCTCACTTGCTTCCCATGGACGCGGTCTGGTGGTCGAGCATCTCGATTAATCCCGGAAAGCCGTCGCGGCGATAGATGGTGACGAACTCGGACCGCCGCACCGCCACTTGGCTGACGGTGCCGTCGAGCAGCACATCGACGATGCGCCAATGGCCTTGATCCTGGCGCATCAGATAGTCGATCTGTGTCGGCGGCGCGCTGGGCGAGACGATGCGGCAGGGCACCACCACCGCGCCATCGGCAGACGGGCGCGGCGCCGACACTTCGAAGCGTTCACCGCCATAGCCGTCGAACTGTTCGGCATAGATGGCGGCGGTATAGCGGGTGAACGCCTCGGTCAACTGGTCAAGCTGCTGCTGCGTCAACTTGCGCGCGGACGGGCCAAGCGTCGCCTTGGTCATCTCGGGCATGTCATAGGCGGACAGGACGGCCGCGCGCATCAACTCCTCGCGGCCATGAAAACCCAGCTGGCTGGCCCGCGTCATCACGTCGAGCAAGCTGTCGCTGAACTGCTGAATGGTCTGGCGGGCCTCGTCCTCGGCATGAGCCGGCAGCGCCATGCCAAGCACCAGCAGCAATAAGCTTAGACGCAACAGCAAGGCTTTCATGGGCATTCCTTTCGCCGCGCCAACCGGCTCAACGTCGCCACAATGCGAAGCAGCCGGCTATCCGTCAATTCATTTAAAGAAAGGCAAATATACGCATTTCGCATCATATTTAGTTCATAAAGTTAATAATACTTATTATATATATGATATCATAAGCAAATTCACCCGAACGAGTTACCACCAATATTTAAGAGGTAATTGCATTGTTTCACTGGTAAGAATCGAACCATCGCAGGGAGACATGCGGATGAAAGTCATTCTTGCCGAAGTGCGCGGATTTTGTGCCGGAGTTCAGCGGGCGATCGATATCGTCGAAACCGCCTTGCGTAAGTACGGCGCGCCGATCTATGTGCGCCACGAGATCGTTCACAACCGCCATGTGGTCGACCGGCTGCGGGCCAAGGGCGTGCGCTTTGTCGAGGATTTGAGCGAAGTCCCCGCTGGCAGCGTCACCATCTTCAGCGCCCACGGCGTCGCCCGCATCGTCGAGCAGGACGCTAGAGAGCGCGAGTTGCAAGTGATCGACGCCACCTGCCCACTGGTTCTGCGGGTGCACAGCGAAGGCGCCCGTTACGCCGCGCAGGACCGCGACGTCATCCTCATCGGCCATGCCGGCCACCCCGAGGTCGAAGGCACGCTGGGCCGGCTGAACGGCAACACGCATCTGGTCTCGACCCTGGCCGATGTCGGCAGGATCGCCGTCCGCAGCCCCGACCGCGTCTCGTACATCACCCAAACCACGCTGTCGGTGGACGACACCCGCGCCATCATCGAGGCGCTACGCCAGCGCTTCCCGGCGATCACCGGCCCCGACGTCTCGGAGATCTGCTACGCCACGCAGAACCGCCAACGCGCCGTCGCCGAACTGGCGGAAATGGTCGATTTGCTGCTGGTGGTGGGGGCGCGCAATAGTTCGAACTCCAACCGGCTGTGCGAAATCGCCGCCGCGCGGGGCATTCCCGCCTATCTGGTCGAAGAACCGGCGGCGCTGCGGGGCGACTGGCTGACCGGCGTCGAGCGGGTCGGCATCACCGCCGGAGCCTCGGCCCCCGATGATTTGGTGCAGGGGCTGATCGAGGCCTTGCGCGCTTATGGCGAGGTCGAGCTGTGGACCTTGCCGGGCGTCAAGGAAGACATCCATTTCAAGCTTCCGCCGCAACTGATGTCGTAGAGGTCGCCGTGGCTGTTCCCCTTCGCCAATCCATTGAGGTCGGGCTTTATGTACTCGGCCAGCACCTGCGCCGCCGGCGGCGCTATCCGCTGGTGCTGATGCTGGAGCCG
>DATGZW010000025.1:0-4613 GCA_035297005.1 Patescibacteria group bacterium | reverse complement strand
CCGGCGCTGGTCGGGCGTCCGCGCGGCAAGCTGTTCGTCGTCGGCATCGGGCCGGGCGAGGCGTCCTGGCGCACTCCCGAAGTCAGCCGCGCCATCGCCGAGGCTACCGATCTGGTTGGCTACGCGCTGTATCTCGACATCCTGGGCGAGGCCTGCGCTGGCAAGATCCGTCACGACGGAACCATGGGAGCCGAGGAAGCGCGCGCCCGTCAGGCGCTGGACCTTGCCGCCGAGGGCCGCACGGTGGCCTTGGTCTGCTCGGGCGATGCCGGCATCTATGCCCTGGCGACGCTGGTGTTCGAGTTGTTGGACCGCGAGGATAAACCCGGCTGGAACCGTCTTGATATCTCGGTGATGCCGGGCATCTCCGCCCTGCAAGCCGCCGCATCGCGGGCCGGGGCGGTCATCAACCACGACTTCTGTACCATCTCGCTATCGGATTTGCTGACGCCCTGGGAGGTTATTCAGAAGCGCCTGCACGCCGCCGCCGAGGGCGATTTCGTCGTCGCCTTCTATAATCCGGTGTCGCAGCGCCGCCGCGATCAACTGCCCGCCGCCCGCGACATCCTGCTGACCGGGCGTCCGGCTTCAACCCCGGTGATCCTGGCCCGCAATCTGGGCCGTCCCGGCGAGACCGTCGAACTACTGACCCTGGCGGAGCTGCATCCCGACCGCGTCGATATGCTGACGGTGGTGCTGGTCGGCAATTCCGAAACCCGTGTGGTGACGCGTGGCGGCAAGGATTGGGTCTATACGCCGCGCGGCTATGCCAAGAAATGGATCGGCCAACCGGTGGCGTGATCGCCGTTTATTGGGCGTGCAGCAGAGCTTCGACGCGGGCGCGCATGCTGGCGTCGGTGGCTCGGGCGGCGGCGAAGCGGTTGTAATCGACGGCGGACAGCCCCGCCTGATCGACGGCGCGGCGGCGGTCGCCATTGCCTTCGGCCAGCAGATTGGCGCGTGCCGAGGCATCCGACAGGTTCTGGCGCGGGTGCAAAAGATCGTGCTCGCCGTCCAGCGCCGCCCAGGCGCGGGCATGGGCGCCCGGCGCTTCGTTGTCCAATACGGATGGCGGACGGACCACCGCCAGTGCATTCTGCGTATTCTGGCGGGCGGCGGAGGACGGCTCGGCGTGCAGAACGGCGGGGGTGACGGCGGCGAAGAACAACGAGGTGGCGGCGGCGAAGCGTGTCGACGGGGACGGTCGCATGAAGGCAGCCTCCGGAAGGTCGCACTGGGTGAAACTACCCAAAAAAGCCAACGCCGTTCCGGTCGAAAGGTTCCCGCTCTACCGCTTCAGGAGAAGGGAGTCTTACGACTTCTCGCCCTTTTTCGCGCGGTACATGGCTTGATCGGCGAAATGCATCAGGTCGATGATTTCGGCGCCATCGTCGGGATAGACGGAAATACCGATACTGGCGCCTACGGTGATCGTGGCTTCGGGGATTTCCAAAGGTTCTGCGAAAAGAAGTTCGATCTTGTCGCGGACTTCGCACGCCTCGGTGATGCCGGACAGTTCTTCCAGCAACACCATGAATTCATCGCCGCCGACGCGGGCGACGGTATCGGTGGAGCGCACGCCCCGGCGCAGCCGCTCGGAGATTTCCTTTAGCACGATGTCGCCGCTGGCATGGCCGTAAGTGTCGTTGATCGGCTTGAATTTATTCAGATCGACGAACAGCAGCGCCAGTTTGTGTTCGTGGCGCACGGCGCGCTTGAAGGCTTCCTCGACGCGGTCGCCGAACAGATGGCGGTTGGGCAGGCCGGTCAGAGCGTCGTGGTGGGCCATATGGAAGATGCGTTCCTCGGCGGCCTTGCGGGCCGAGATATCGCGTACGATGCTGGTGAACGACAGCTCCTCGCCATACACCATTTCACGTACGGCGACTTCCAGCGGCACGCTGGCGCCGCCCTTGCGTTTGCCGGTGACGTTCGAGCCCGACGCCAAGGCGCGCACCCAATTGGCCTCGCCTTCCGGCTGCTGCATCAGCGTGTCGGGGATCAAGGAGCGGATGTTGCGCCCCATCACCTCGGCTTTGCTGAAGCCGAAGATGATCTCCGCTGCTGGGTTGAACGTCTGGATGGCGCCTTTGTCGTCGACGGTGATGATGCCATCGGCGACGGTGTTGATGATGCCTTCCAGCCGTTGCTCGCGGGCGCGCAGGGCGCGGGCCGAGCGCAGATGTTCGGTGATGTCGTGAACCTCGACCAGATACAGGTCGTCGCCGTTGTCGCCGCCCAGATGCGATACCCATAACTCGACATCGGCGTCGGAGCCGTCGCCGCGCAACAGCTTCATCGAGACGACGCTGCTTTCGTCGGCGAATACGCCCAAGCCAAGCTCGGCCAGTTCGGCATAGTCGCGGTGGGCGAACGAGAAGAACGAACAGCCGATCGCCATCTCCGCCGAGGTCAAGCCCAGCAGCCTCACCCCGGCGGGGTTGAGGTGAACGATGGCGTTGCCCTTGCACACCGCCAGCAGGTTATGCATGCGGTCGAGCAGGCGCAGCCGGGCGGCCCATTCCGGACTGACGCCGGAATACAACGGCTGAGAATCGGACGTCGCGTTCACAGCAGTCCTTTGGTTCAAGCAACAACGAATTTCAGAGAAAGGCGTCGCCAGTTAACACCAACGCCGCCGCCGACGCAACGCCGCGCGCGCCGATGCGGTCATCGGCAGGCTGGCGGCACGGCGCGGTCGGAGGTATTGTGCGCGCCTTGTTTCGAGGGGATAGTGTCATGACCGTTCATTTCATCGGCGCCGGACCGGGTGCGCCCGACCTGATTACCGTTCGCGGCCTGAACCAAATCCGTCAATGCCCGGTGGTATTGTATGCCGGTTCGCTGGTGCCAGCCGAGATCGTCGCCGAAGCCCCCGAGGGCGCGCGCGTCATCGATACCGCGCCGTTGCATCTGGACCAGATCATCGCCGAGATGGAAGCCGCGCACGCCGCCGGTCAGGACGTGGCGCGGGTGCATTCGGGTGATCCATCGATTTACGGAGCCATCGCCGAGCAGATGCGCCGGCTCGACGCGTTGGGCATTCCCTATGACGTGACGCCGGGCGTGCCGGCCTTCGCCGCCGCCGCCGCCGCTCTGGCGACCGAGCTGACCCTGCCCGACATTAGCCAGACCATCGTGCTGACGCGTACCGCCGTACGCTCGTCGTCGATGCCCGCCGGCGAGGATCTGACCACCATCGGCGCCACCGGGGCGACCTTGGCGATCCATCTGTCGGTCAACAATCTGGCGCATGTGATCAAGGAACTGACTCCCCGCTACGGTGCCGATTGCCCGGTGGTGGTGGCCTATCGGGTGAGCTGGCCGGATCAGGCTTTCGTCAGCGGCACCTTGGCCGACATCCGCGAAAAGGTGAAAGCGGCGGGCTTCACCCGCACCGCGCTGGTGCTGGTCGGGCGGGTGCTCAGCGGCGCGGCCTTCACCGACAGCCGCCTTTACGCCGCCGACCATACCCATGTGCTGCGTCCGGGCGCGGGTGAGGTTTAGTGGGGGGTATCTTTACGTTGGCTTGAATGATGAGCGGAGCGCATATCCACCAATAGTCGTCGTCACCGGCCTTGTGCCGGTGACCCACGGCGCCGTGCATCTCCGGCGGAGTCAGAAGGCCACCGGCCCTCATCTTGCTGGTCCGCGTTGATGCCCGTGACAAGCACGGGCATGACGGCTACTGGTTGCTACATTGGCGGGGAGCCCTCGGTAGTTATCGACGATTCCCCCTTAATAATCCGGCAGCCAGTTCACCCCGACCACCCGCCAACCGCCCGACAGCGCATCGATGCGGGTCAGCGACAGTGGTTCGACGACAAAGGCCAAGGCGGCGGCCGGGGCGATGCCCAGGGCCACCGTCAGGGCGGCGCGGATGGTGCCGGCATGGGCGACGGCGATGATGTCGCGGCCCTCATGCTCGGCGGTCAGGCGGGCGATGGCGTCGCCGACCCGCTCGACCATGACGGAGAAGCTTTCTCCGGCGGGCGGCACGGCGCTGGCCGGGTCGCGCCAAAAGGCCGGTAGTTCGGGGTCCTTGGCGGAGGCCAGTTCGCCCCAGTTATGTCCCTGCCAGCGCCCGAAATCCTGTTCGATCAACCCCGGCTCGACCTGCGACGGCGGCAGCGCCAGACCGGCGGCTTCCAGCGCGCCGATGGTCTGAGCGCAACGCATCAAGCCGCTTTCCACCAGCACGGCATTGCGCGGCAGGCGGTTGGCCAGGGCGCGGAACCAGTCTTCGTCCGAGGTGTCGCACGGCAAATCGAGCTGACCGGCAATGCGGCCTTCGGGGTCGGGAATGGGGGCATGGCGCAGCCACCACCAGCGGGTCGTGCCCTGCGGCATGCTCATGACACCACCGCCAGCACGCCCAGTAGCGCAGCCGTCTGCGCCACCTGTTCGACCGCGCCGAGCACGTCTCCAGTATGACCGCCGATGTGACGGCGGGCCAGCAAGGCCACCTCTGCGGCTCCAGCCGTGGCGGCGGCGGTGGCGGCGATGGCGGCGGCGGGCGTCAGAATCGCGGCGGCAATGAGCAAGGCCAGGGTGGCGGCGATGCCGACCACCGCCGGGTCTGGCTGACCGGCCCCTGCGCCTAAGCCATCCGT
>DATGZW010000024.1:0-2476 GCA_035297005.1 Patescibacteria group bacterium | reverse complement strand
GAGAAGCGTCGCAAGGAGCGTGAGGACGGAGAACGGGACAATCACCCGCGCGCCGACGTTCAACGTAACGACCAACGTAACGTTGAACGCGACGTTCACCAAGGGACAGGGACAGGGACAGGGACAGGGAATCAAGAAGATGCTGTTGCTGATGCGGGCGAGCACAACGCGATCCGCACGGCGCTGGACAGCATCGGTGCTTGGGATGACCAGGGCTGCCGCCTCAGTGGGGCCAGGGTGCTGGCGTGGCTGAGGAGCGGCGCTGACCTAGACCTAGACATCCTGCCCACCCTGCAAGCAGTCATCGTGCGTGCCAGGGAGAGGGAAGGACCGAACTGGTTGCCGGCCAGCATGGCCTATTTCGACAAGCCGATTACCACCGCCGTCGCCCAACGCACCAACCCCATGCCAGCCTCGGAGATAGCCCGTGCCCAACGAAATCGCCCCCAGTCCCAGCCGAGCTTTGAGGACGAAATCCGAGCCAACCGAACTGCAACGGTCGATGCTCTTGCTGGAGAATTGGCAACCTTGCGCCCAGGTTCCGGACGGTCTGACCAGGGCGATTTTGGCGACGGCCTATCGGCAGGCCAGGGGTGATTTGACGCCCGTCGCCGCCGATGCTTTCGCCGTGGTGTTGCAACCGCTCCTCGACTTCGCGGTGACGTTCGGCAAGGCGCGTTTTTCCGGTGAGGGGCACCGCCAGGCCGTGATCGCCGAGTACCGGGAAAGCCTTGGCCACCTTCCGGCCGATCTGCTTGAGCGGGCCATTTCGGCTCACAAGCGGGCCTGGGTCTATCCGCAGATGCCGACGCCGGCCGAGCTGCTGGCGCATGTCGATGGCGAGATGTCCAAGCGGAGGGTGGCGCTGGGGCGGATCGAGATGGCGGGGAAGCGGGTGGTTGATCCGGTGACGGCGCCAACCGTGAAAGTCAACGTGGCCGGGCTGTTGGAGCGCTTGCGGGAAATTCCGGACGGCTTTGGGGCGCAAAGATGAGCGGTCGATACAGCACCAGCGCCATTTACCGTCAAGCGCCGGCCGATCCGATGACCGAGGCCGAGAAGGACGAGCGTGCCCGCGAGGCATGGCGCGCAGGAAGCGACATGGTCGCCCTGCGGCTGTCGGAGGTGAAATGCGATATCCACCGTCAGGCGATCCTCAACGAGGCGACCCGCCAGCACGGGGCGAGGCCGAAGCGCCGTGGTTGACCCCGCTTCGCTCGTCGGCGCCGGCGCATGGAAGCCGGGTGCCTGGACCCCGGCGCGCTGCGCGCTGTGGCACCAGATGGACGAAGTTGACCAAAAGCGGCTTGAGGCCTGGGTGGATGCCGAGCGCGAGCGCGGCCGGTGCCACCGCGGACAACTGCCGGACCAGAGCGAAAGGACCGCCGCGTGATCGATCTTCCCACCCGCCGCGAATGCGTCACCGAGGATGTGGGGCCGTTTTCCGTGGCCGTCGGGTTCGTCGACGGCCGGCCCTGCGAGGTGTTCGTGACCAAGCGGGACAAGACCGGCACCGACCTTGATGGAATTCTCTACGAGCTGGGCGTCGCCGTGTCGAAGATCATGCAGGGGAAGGGGCGGGGGTGACGCTGCACTACCACGGAACTCCGATTACTCCCTTGTGCGTGATGAACAGCCTGGCCGGGCGATGCTTCTGCGTGAGTTTCGCGCGGCCGGAACAGGTGGGGATGGCACACCAGATCGGGCAAAGCGTTATGCTCGACAACGGCGCCTTCAGTGCATGGCGCCGTGGGCACGAGCCGGTCTGGCCCAAATTTTATGAATGGTGTGACGGTTGGCTTGATCATCCAACGAGTTGGGCCGTCATCCCAGACGTTATCGACGGCGGCAGTCAGTTACAGGACGCTCTCGTTCGCGAGTGGCCACACGGGCATCGGGGTGCCCCGGTTTGGCACATGGATGAGCCGATGCGCCGCTTGCTCCAACTCGCCGACTCGTGGCCGCGCGTCTGCATCGGTTCAACGGCTGAATATGCTGTACTCGGAACGGATGCGTGGCACCGACGGATGACAGAGGCGTTCGAGAGCCTCGAACAACGGCATGGGCGCCGATTGCCCTGGATCCACATGCTGCGCGGCATGCAGACCGTGGAGTGGGGTTACCCGTTCGGTTCCGTGGACAGCACCGACGTTGCACAAAACCACGCCCGGAAACAAAGGATTGGCGGCCCGATGGTAGCCGGCATGCCCATTCATCACGCCGATGAAACCTCCGCCGCTCGAAAAGCCGCCGCATGGGATGCGGCTCAATGCCCTCCGTCTCGCCGGCCAAGGGCAGTTCAGTTGGAACTTGCGTCGGGTGGGGTATAGAAGGGGTGCCTAGACAGCTTCGACGACCGAGATTTCTTCCGGGTGTTCCGCCAGATATCGGCAGGCAAGCTCGGCTTCCCGGTTGATCGGCGCCCTTCCGGCTTCGCGCTTTTGCACACCCTGCCGGGTGATCCCGAGCGCCACTG
>DATGZW010000023.1:0-3260 GCA_035297005.1 Patescibacteria group bacterium | reverse complement strand
AGGGTGGCGTTGACCTCCTGCTGACGGTGCACCCGTAACTCGATTTCCGATAGCAGGGCGTTGTAGGATTGCACGACCGCGCCCAACTCGTCGCGGCTCGACCACATCAACGGCTCGCGCAGGCTGCGCAGGGCGTTGCGGGTGAGGGATTCGCGTAAATTGCGCAACGGTTTGCCGACCTGAAGATGAATCGCCACCGCCAAGGTGGCGGCCAGCAGCGCCAGCAGAGCGGCCAGCGCCGCCATGTCGGCCCAGCGTTGGGCGGCGGCGCCGCGCTGGATGCGGCCGTCGTGATAGCTCACCTCCAACCGTCCGATATGGTAGCTGTCGCCGGCGGACTCGCGGGTCAGTTCCTCGGCGATGTCGAAGCGGCGCTTGGTCTCGGGCGGCTGCGGGCGGTCCAATTCGGCTAGAACATGGCCCTTGGCGTCGCGCAGGCGGACGCTCAGCAAATCGTCGTTCTTGGCATAGCTGCGGAAGATGCGGTCGATGGTGGCCTGATCGAACGACCACACCGGCCCGGCCAGCGACGCGGCCTGGATGACGGTAAAATTATCGAGGCGGTCGCGCAAATCGTCCAGGCTTTGCTCGCGCAGCTTTTTCTCGAAGGTCCAGAACATCGCCAACGCCGCCAGCATCGAGATCGCCAAGGCGGGGATCAGGATCTTGCTGCGCAGCCCAAGGCGCGGGATCGTCATCAGCGGGCGGCCATTGGTGCCAGGGCGGTCAGGCTGGCGTCGATGATCGACAGGCGTTGCCGGCGTTGATCGCCGGACAGGCTGCGGTCGGCTTCTGCGGCAAGGCGGGCGTGGTACAGTTCCATCTGGCGGATCGGGATTAATTGGCGGTCGCTGGATAGCTTGATGCCGGACCAAGTCATGCGGGCGAGGATGCGCTTTTCCCGCTCCACCCGTTCCGCTGGCTTGTTTGGCGCTTCGCGGCCATATTGCAAAAAGAACACACGGATGCGGTTTTTCAGCGTCTCGGGCAGGGTTTTGCGCCACAGGATGGGGTCCGAGGGGATCAACGGCGAGGTCCAGATGACCTTGACCGCCTTGGCTTTCTCGGGCCAGCGCTCCCTGAACTGTTCCAGATAAATGTTGTTGCTGGTGGCGACATCGGCGCGGCCTTCGGCGACGGCCAGGAAGTTGCTTTCATGATTGCCCTGCATCACCCGCCGGAATGCCGCGTAGGGATCGACGTGGTTGAGGGCGAACAGATAATAGCTGGGCACCGCATAGCCTGACGTCGAATTGGCGTCGCCATAGCCGAAGCTCAGCCGGGCGGCATTGGCCAAGACGTCTCGCTCGTTGGTCAGTGGCGAGGCGGCAGGGACAATCAGAGTGCTCCAATAGCCGGGCCGTCCGTCCTTGTCGATGCTTTGGAAGGCGACTTCGGCATTGGCCCGATCCACCGCTTCGATGGCCGATTTATTGCCGGTCCAGGCGATTTGCACCCTGTCGGCGCCCATTGCCCAGATGACTCCGGCATAGTCGTCATAGGTGTCGGCGACCACCTTGCGTCCAATCACCGCCGTCATGTCGTCGAGCAGCGGCTGCCACAGCTCTTGCAGGGATTGCGGCGACAGGCTGGCGACCAGACCGAAATGCAGCGGCTCGTCCTCGGCCCGGACGGAGGACGACAGCAGGGCGGCGCACAAGGCCACGGGCAACAGAACGCGGAGCATAAATCCCCCAAATTGGCCGCGATGGGTTCAAGCGTGAACACTGCAGTGCAGCATGCCTGGAAGGCCAAGGGGATTAAAATAATGTGATATGAAAAAGCCCCCGTCGCAGGGAAGGCGACGGGGGCTTTTGCGCAATGGCGGGCTGCCGGGCGGCGACTATTCTTTCGCCAACGCCTGCGCCACCACCATGCGCACCCAGGCGGCACGGGCCAGACCAAGGGTCTCGGCGCGGGCGTCGATCTGAGTCAGCTGACCGTCTTCGAAGCGGATGATGACGGCTTCCTTGTTCTTCTTGTCCTTCTTCTTCCGCTTGTCCTTGTCCTTATCTTTTTCCTTATCCTTGGCCTTCTTCTTGGCCTTGGGCGCGGGCTCGGCGGCGGTTTCGGCCTCGGGCGTCACTTCGGCAGGGGCCGGTTCCTCGACGGCGGTCTCCACCGGATTGGCTTCGACCGGCGCGACCGGCTCGGCGTGTTCGGCGGCTTGGATAAAGGTCTCGGCTTCGACGGCTTTCTTGCCGTGGGCGGCGCCAGGACGGGCGGGTTTCTTGGTGATGGTCATGCGATGGGTCTCCTTCGCCAGGGTGGCTATTGGGTGATGGCCGTCAATTTGGCGGCCAGGGTTGAAAGTTCGTTGCAGGCCTTGGGATCTTTCTGCGCGGCTTCCAGAACCGACAGGCCGATGGCGTTGCAATTGGGAAAGGCCTTGCGCCGGCCCAGCGGGGCGTCGAGATAGGCAATCTCGCCGCTTTCGCCCAAGGCTTCGGCGGCGGCCTTGTTGTCCTCGCCTTGCGGGTCGGCGCAGTTGATGACGGCGACGGCGCGCAGGGCAGGGTTGATCAGCCGGGCCTCGCCGATCAAAGCGCCGACCTTACCCAGGGTCCAGACATCGAAGCTGCGCGGCTGGAACGGGATGACGGCAAGATCGGCGACGGTCAGGGCGGCACGCAAACCGGCGGTGTCGCGCCCGCCGGCGTCGATGACGATGTCGTCGAACTTGTCGCGCAGGGTCAGCACCTGAGTGCGGACGGCGGCACCGGTCAACTGCACGATGGTGAAGCCGGTGGAGCCCAACCTATCGGCGCGGATGGCGGCGAAGTCCGAGGCGGTTCCCTGTTCATCGGCATCGACCAGCAGCACGTCGCGGCCGGCGGCGATGACGCGTTCGACAGCCAGATTGATGGCGAGTGTGGTTTTGCCGACTCCGCCCTTGGTCTGTACGAAAGCGATGATCATGGAGGCCCCCTTGGATGCATATCTAAGCTATATCTAACCGATATCGCTTTCAAGGGGAATTTTAGATAGTGCGGCGGAGCAAATTGGGTGCCGTCCTTATCATTTTGCAATTCTCTTTTTGCGATCCGCGAGGTGGAGGACAGGCCTATGGCGGGGGACACGCCCAACTTTGGCTGCATTGCCGCTGGCCCGGCTTTTGCTTGGTGGTCGAGGCTCTGACCGACCAAGGACCATCATGTCAATGCCCTCCCAGGAACCGCCGCTTCTCTTGCTGAATGGCGACCACAGCTTGCAGGGTCTTCTGCAACTGATCCTGGAACGCGAGACCGCGCGCAAGGTCT
>DATGZW010000022.1:0-6176 GCA_035297005.1 Patescibacteria group bacterium | reverse complement strand
GGCGGCGGTGACACGTTCCAGGGTTTCCATGCGGGCGGGGGCCAGCGGCTGGGGACGCGGGGTGATTTGGACCACGGTGCTGAGCACCTTGGGCGGCGGGGTGAAGGCCTCGCGGGCGACGTTGAACAGCGGGCGGACGTCACACAGCCATTGGGTGATGACCGACAGGCGGCCGTAATTGGAGCTGCGCGGGGCGGCGGCAAGGCGATCGACCACCTCGGCCTGGAACATCAGGGTGAAGCTTTCGAAGGCCTCGGCGCGGCGCAGCCAGTTCAGCAGCAGCACCGTCGAAATGTTGTAGGGCAGATTGGCGACGATGCGGCGCGGCGCCTCGCCCAAAGTGGAGGCGTCGATCTCCAACGCGTCGGCGGCGAGGATCTCCAGGCGGCCAGGATAGGCGGCGGCGATTTCCTGCTGGATGGCGATGGCGCGGTCATCGCGCTCGATGGCGATGACCTGACGGGCTCCGGCTTCCAGCAAAGCGCGGGTCAGGCCGCCGGGACCGGGGCCGATCTCGATGACGCTGCCTTCGCCGATGGCTCCGGCGGCGCGGGCGATGCGGCCGGTCAGGTTAAGGTCGAAGAGAAAATGTTGGCCCAGCGATTTGCGGGCGGCCAGACCATGCGCGGCGATGACGTCGCGCAAGGGGGGAAGCGGATCAGCCACGGCGGGCCACCATTTCTCCAGCCAGACGCAGGGCGGCAATCAGGCTGTCGGGCAGAGCCTTGCCGCTGCCGGCCAGATCCAGCGCGGTGCCATGATCGGGCGAGGTTCGGACGAAGGGCAGGCCCAGGGTAACGTTGACGCCGCCGTCGAAATCGATGGTCTTGATGGGGATTAACGCCTGATCGTGATACATGCACAGCGCCACGTCATAGCCGGCGCGGGCGCGCGGGTGGAACATGGTGTCGGCGGGCAGGGGGCCGAAAGCGTTGACGCCATGGGCGCGCAAGGCGGCGATGGCCGGGGCCACGATCTCGATATCCTCGCGGCCCATGCTGCCGCCCTCGCCGGCATGCGGGTTCAGACCGGCGACGGCGATGCGCGGATGCTCGATGCCCAAATCGCGGTGTAAGGCGTCGGCGGTAATTTGCCCGGCGGCGACGATGTCGGCGGTGGTCAGGCTGTCGATGGCGGCGCGCAGGCCCAGATGGATGGTCACCGGCACTACTCGCAACTGCGGCGACGACAGCATCATCACCACCCGTCCGCTGCCCGCCAGTTCGGCCAGATACTCGGTATGGCCGGGGAAGCGGAAGCCGGAATCGTACAGTGACTTCTTGTGGATGGGGTTGGTCACCACGCCGCCGGCGCGCCCCTGCATGGTCAGGCGCACCGCTTCGGCGATGGCGGCGACCACGGCGGGGCCGGTGGCGGCATCGGGCAGGCCTGGGCGGATGATGTGATCGAGCGGACGGTGCAGCACCGGCAGCGCGCGGCCGAACAGCGCCAGCGCCTCGGCGGGATCATCGATACGGGCGATCGGCACCATTAGCCCCAACCGCGCCGCCAGGGCGGTCAGGCGGTGGGCATCGTCGATGACGAAGAACGGCGGCAGCGCCACGGCGGCGCGAGCCATCCAGGCGGCCAGGGTGATATCGCCGCCGATGCCGGCGGGTTCGCCCATGGTGACCGCCAAAGGGCGGAGGACGGCGGCGCTCATTGGCGGTGGTCCATCACATCCGGTATTCGACGAAGGCCGAGCGGCGCAGGTCGCGCAGATAGCGCTGGGCCATGATTTCCATACGCTCGTCCTCAATGCGCTTGCGCATGTCGTCGCGTGACGGAAGGCCGCCGGGAGTGGCTTCGGTGCGGGCGCACATGATGAAGATGCGGCGGCTGCCCTCCATCTCCAATGGTTCGCTGACCTCACCGACCTTGAGGTCGGCGGCGGTCTGCGACACTTCGCGCGGCAGTTCCGATGGTTTGATGACGCCGGGGCGGCTCCATTCGGCGGTAGGAACCTTCTTCGAGGCCTTTTCGTAGTCGTCGCAGGTCTTGGCGCCGGCGATGGCGTCCTTCAGATGCTTGAATTGCTCCTGCGCCTGGGTCGGCGTGGTGCCGGGCAGGTTGGTCAGGAATATCTGGCCGATATCCAGCGATGGCTCGGTCGAGCCGCCTTCGCCGGCCAGCCGCTTGTCGCGCAGCAGCAGGATGTGATAGCCGTCGGGAATGCGGATAGGCTGAGTGATATTGCCGGGCTTCATCGTCTCCAGCGGTGTCATCAGCTCATCGTCGAGCATGCCGTTGGAAATCCACCCCAGGTCGCCGCCGGCCGAACCGCCGCTTTGGCTGAACTGGCGGGCCAGCGCCGAAAAAGGCGCGCCTTGCTTCATCTGGTCAAGCAGCTTCAGCGCCAGGGTGTGGGTTTCTTCGTCTTTGTCGGGACTTTCCACCGCCAGGACGATTTCCGCCGCCAGATATTCGGGCTTGCCCAGGTTGGCCTTCAGCAAGTCCAGGTGGGCGGTGATTTCTTCTTCGCCGATGTGCAAATTGGGTACGAGTTCGCGCCGCACCACATGCACCCAGGAAATTTCGGCACGGATCTGCTGGTGGATGGTTTCAGGATCAATGCCCTTGCTTTTCAGATAGGGCTCGAAGCTGCCGCGCGGCATCTTATTCTGGCGTTCGATGCTGGCGATGCCGTTGGCGATTTCGCTGGCCGACACGGTGACCTTCAGGCGCTGCGCCTCTTGAATCTTCAGGCGCTCGTCGATCAGCAGGCGCAACACCTGCGGCGCCACACGCTGGCGGCTTTCCAGGGTGTCGGGCATGTTCGACGAGAGGATGGCCAAGCGCATCCGCTGTTCAAGATCGTGCAGCGAGACCATATCTTCGTTTACGACGGCTGCCACCCGCTGAGTCTCCTGAGCATGAAGCCCCGCCGGGATGGCGCCAAGCAGCGCCAGGGCGGTCAGAGTACGGCGGAGAAAGGTGCTGAGGGTGCGCTGCATGGTCATGCTTCAGAAGAAGTTCACGGGGAATTCGGTGATGGTCTTGAACACCACACGAAGCATCGCATAGTGGCCGGCCGAGAATGTGGCGACGGTGGTATGGCTGGCGCCGCCATCGGCGGTCAGCAGGAAGCACTCGTCCTCATAGGTCACACGGGCGCCGGTTTGCAGGGGGCCCGCCCCACTTCCCAGATTCTCGGTGTTATAGAGCTGCGTCGTATAGTAACGGCTCAGCTTCATGCTTAGCGTGGTGGCTAATTGCTCGCGGCGATTGAATGGGCTGGTCGGGGCGAGCTTGTCGAAAAAGGCGTAGTTCATGTTCAGGTTGAGCGCCTGCGGCCCCAGCACGGTGCCGATCTCGCTGCGCTTCAAGGTGAAGTTGTCGGGGTCGAGACGATAGCGGTAGTTGAAGCTGACGTTCTGCGACGGCGTGATGTTCTCACGCCCGACGATGTCGGAAATGGTCTGGTCCAAGCCGTTGCCCGGCATGAACAGCTTGTCGGGCTTGGTCTGGTAGCTCTGGCCGATCATCATGTCGGCGACCTGTATGCCGCGGTTGGCGATAGAATATTCGGCACCATAGGCGACGCGCGAGCCCTCGGCGACTCGATCATAGCCGGTGAAGGGCTGCGGGCTGAAAATGTTGATGTCATCCAACTCGAAGTCGAGGCTGTCTTCGTTGGGGATCTTGGCCGAATTGCCGTTGGTGGGGGCGGCCGAAGCGACCACTACGGGCGTGATGACCTGACTCGAGTGCTCGCCGACCTTGGTCAACGGAAAGCGCCAATCGATCGACACTTGCGGGGACAGGCGCGTGGCATTGACCGTGCTGCCGTCGGTGGCGGTCAGGTTGTCGCTGTTATAGGCGTCGGCACGGACCGAAGCGCTTAGGCTGTACACCTCGCCGGTGGAGGCGGTGTAGGGCAGTTTCCACGCCGTCTGGGTGTTGATGCGGCGGTCGTCAGTGCCGTTGTCGTTGCGGGTGATCGACGCGGTATGGGTGTCGAAGGTCCAATAGCTGCCATAGGCACCCGGGTCGCCGACATAATCATACGACGCCAGCGGCAGCACCAGCGGGCGCTTTTGCAGGTTGGTTCCGGTGTTGGTAACGGATTCGGTCAGGCTTTGGAATGAATAGGCGGAGATCGACGCATAGTTGCGATAGTCGAAATTTTCGACATAGGGATGGGTGCTCAGATAGGGCAGAGACGGATGGTAACCATAGGTTTCCAGAAAGGTCGAATCCGAGGCCTGCTGCACATTCCATCCGGCGCGCCAACTGTCGGTTACGGCGAACTGGGCGGCGCTATCGATATGCCAGCCGAGTTGCGCCTTGCCGGTGACGCCGCCCGCTGGTTCCTGGACCACGCTGGCGGTGGTCTTGGCTTCGCCGGAACTACCCCGCCAACGGTAGGTGCTGGCCAGTTCGGTGCCCTGGTCGGTGGTGTAGAGGGGGGCGAGGGTTAGATCCTGATACGGCGACAACACCCAGAAATAGGGCACCCGCACGCCATTGCCGATGATGTCGTTGTCCATGACGGTCGGCGTCAGGAAGCCGCTTTCGCGCTTGACGGTCGGATCGGAATGCGAGGCATAGGGGGTGTAGAGCAAGGGAATTCCCTGCATCTCCATCCAGGCGTCTTCATATTCGACGAGATGGGTATTCTCGTCATGGGTGATGCGGTTGGCCTTGATCTGCCATAGCGGCGTTTTGCCGGGGTCGTCTTCGCAGGCTTTACAGGCGGAATAGACGCCCTGCTGGAACACCGTGCGCTTGCCGGACATGCGGTGAGCGGTGTTGGCGGCCATGCGGGAATCGTCGATCATCAGCAGACGGACGCCGCGCGCCGCCGCTTCCTTCATGTCGCCGGTCAGCTCCATGTAGTCGGCAAAGGTGACCTCACCGGTGGTCTCGGTCAGGCTGACATTGCCGGTGGCGATGATGACGTCTTGTTTGAGGTTGTAGGACAGGTTGTCGGCCAGCAGGGTTTTGCCGTTTTGTCCCACCTCGACATGACCGCGGGCGTTGACCGTGTTGAGGTCGCGGTCATGCGAAATCTGGTCGGCGGTGATCAATACCTGATTGTCGCCGGTCTTGGTCTTCTTCTTCCCCGACGTCGTCGGCTTGGCCGGAGTCGTTGCGTCGGCGGCAGGGGATTCGGCCGCGAATAGCGGCGCCGCAGTCAGGCATCCCAGGGCGAAGGCGGCGGTGGTAAGGCGGAGGCGACGCAAGGCGGGGACTCCGATCAACCGAGACGCGGGGTGGCGCGGCGCGCCGATTTCGTCATCGACGGCTTCAATAGAACCCAGGCGCCAATCAGGCTGGGCCATATGGGGGCCAGATAGATCAGCGGCAGCCACATCAGGTTGCGCGTCGCCAGATTGCTGACGCCCAGCGCCATGGCCTGGATGGCCACCATCAGAGCAATCGCCAGGATCAGCCGGTCGCCCTGACCGCGCCGGTTGAACCAGCCGGCCAGCAGGCAAGAGGTGGCCAGCAGGGCGAATGCGAAATGGTACAACGGCGACGCCAATCTTTGATGCCCCTCGACGCGGAATTGACGAAATTCAATCGGAGTTACCATATCCTCGGTGACGGAGAACAACTCGGCGGTGGAGCGTTCACGTGCGTCGCGCACCCGCTCCTCCCCATTGCTCGATCCGTCGTCGAACTCCATCGCATAATTGTCGAAATATAGCAATGACAGGCGATTGCTTCCTTTGGTCACCTGTTGCCGGTTGCCGTTGATCAGCAGCACCCGAGGCTCGCCGTTGGCGCTCTTGATCAAGGCTCCACGTTCGGCCATCAGGGTTACCGTGCGGTCGACGGCGCGGCGATCATGCACGATGACATCCAGCAGTTCGCCAGCGGGATTACGCGCCCGCACATAGACCGTCAGCCCAGGGCTGATTTGATTGAATAGGCCTTCCTGTAGCATCACGCTGGTGGCGCTGGAGCGCAGTTGCCACTGCAACTCGTGGAATTCCTGGACAGTCTTGGGGATGATCCAGATGTTCAGCACCAGCCCGCTGACCACGCTGATGCAGGCCAGGATCATCGCCGGTTGGGCCAGCGTCCAATGGCTGAGGCCGGCGGCGCGCAGCACCACCAATTCACGGTCGGAAATCAGTTTATTGTAGGTGAACAGCACCACCGAAAACAGCGCCACCGGCAAGATCACCGTCAGGAAGTTCGGCATGATCAGCAGCGACAGCTTCAGG
>DATGZW010000021.1:0-10762 GCA_035297005.1 Patescibacteria group bacterium | reverse complement strand
CGGGCCGCCGGTGGACGAACCGATGGCGATCACGTCGGGCGCCTCGGTCGAGGGCTGCCGCAAAGTGATCGGGCCGGGCGGATGCAGCGGAATGGGGGTGCGGGCTGGCGCGGCGGCGACCGTCGAGGTTGCCGGCGAGGTTGCCGTGGCGGCGCGCATCGTCGGCATGGCTCCGCCTCGACGCGAGCGGCGGCGGCGAGCGGCCAACGCCTTAACCTTTTCCAGCAGCTCCATCTTGAAGTTGCTGGCCCCGCTGATTTCGCGTGACGAGGTCGGCTTGGGGATATAATCGGCGGCGCCGGCTTCGATGGCGCGCATGCTGATGTCGGCGTTCTTCAACGTCAGCGTCGAGGCCATGATGATTTGCAGGTCTGGATCGGCCTTGAGCAGCTTGGGCAGGGCGGTTAGCCCATCCATCACCGGCATTTCGATATCGAGGATGACCACCTCGACGTCGTAGCGGTCGAGCGCCTGAATAGCCATCTGACCGTTGCCGACGGAGGCGATCACGGTATAGCCCGGCCCTTCTTCGAGCATGCGGGTGATCAGACCGCGCACGACGGCAGAATCATCGACCACCATGACCCGCACCGGGTCGGCGGAGGACGAGGACGCGACGGGGCGGTTTGCGCCGGGCTCTAGGGCCATGATACGTGGCTATCCGATCAGAGCAGGCCGACTTGCGAGAACTTGGCTTGCAGGATCTCACTGTCGAACGGTTTCATGATGTATTCGTTGGCGCCGGCCATAATCGCTTCTTGAATATGCTCGATGTCATTCTCAGTGGTGCAGAACACCACCACCGGATGCTCGCCGCCGGGCAGTTTTCGCAGTTCGCGCAGGAAATCGATGCCGTTCATGTTCGGCATGTTCCAATCCAGCAGCACGGCATCGGGCATGGCGGAAACGCATTTATCCAAAGCCACCTGGCCATCTTCGGCCTCGACGGTCTCGAAACTCAATTCATGCAGAATCTTTTTCGCCACCATACGGATGACTTTGGAGTCATCGACGATCAGACAAGACTTCATGCCACCCTTCGCTTTCAGCGGGATGAAAATGGGGCCAAGTTCGGCCCCATTATCTTAAATTACTTCGGACTTGGTAAAATCCAACAGCCGAGGCACGTCGAGGATGACCAAGAGCTTATCCTGCAAGCGGTAGATGCCATTGCTAAACTCGCGCCACAACAGATCCAAGGTCGGCGGATTGCGCTCGAACTTGGCCTTGGGCAGACTCAGCACTTCACCCACCGAATCGACACGCAGGCTGTACAACTCGCCGCGCATATCGACGACCACGTTCATGCCATCACCCTGACCGTCCTTGCGCTGCGGCAGACGCAGACGCAGACGGACATCGATGGCGGTGACGATGCGCCCACGCAGATTGAGCGAACCGGCGACCTCGGGCGGGGACAACGGAATGCGGGTGATCTTCTGCGGCCCCAGGACGTCCTGCACCATCAACACCGGGATGCCAAACATCTGGCCCTCGATGAACATGGTGACGAACTCTTCATGGTCCTCGGTCGAGGCCAAGTCTTGCGAGCCACGCTTGGTCGAGGGAACAATCTGGTTCATGCGGCACCTTTAACGGCGAGAGTTTGCGCCAGGGTCTGCAACAATGCATCGCGGTCGAACTTGGCGACATAGTCGTTGAACCCGACCTGCCGACCGCGCTCGAAGTCTTTTTCCGTGGCATGCGACGACAGCGCCACCATCGGGGTCTGCGTCCAGCGGCCTTCCGAGCGGACCGCTTCGGCGAAGTCGAAGCCGTTCATGCCGGGCATTTCGATGTCGCTGATGATGCAATCGAAGCTGTCGCCAGCCTCGCGCAGCGACAACGCCTTGTCGGCGCTATCCACCGAAATGACCTCGTAACCAGCCACCGACAGCAGCGGCGTCAGCAGGTTGCGGAAGAACGGGCTGTCATCGACCAGCAGCACGCGCTTGCCTTCAATTTCGCCGCCCAGCGGCTCTTCCGGCGAGCCGAACCAGTCGCCCCAGGCCTGGGTCAGGTAGAAGCCGGCATCGATGATGTCGGTCGCTTTGCCCGACACCACAGCGGTGCCGATCAGGCCCGCCTGCTCGACGGCCAGCTCGACCTTGAGCCGCTCCTCGACGATATCGACGATCTCGTCGACCACCAGACCCATCGAACGGTCGCGGTCCGAGAACACCAACACCGGCTGACGACCCTCGGCCTGCATGTTGAAGGAGCCGTCGATGGACACCAACGGCATGAGCTTGCCGCGATACTGGACCACCGGCTTGCCGTGGCTGTGTTCGATCTCGCTGACGTCGATTTCTTCGAGGCGAGCGACCAGGGCCAGGGGAACCGCCTTGAGGTCGGTGCCGCCGGCACGGAACACCAGCATGGACTGACGATCCTCGGCATGCGTGTCGCGGGCTGCCGTCGCATCCTGCGCGGTGGCGCTGGAACCGACGATTTCACCGGTGCTGCCGGCAATGCCGTTGGGATCGAGGATCATGATCACCGAGCCGTCACCCAGAATGGTGTTGCCCGAGAACATGTTGATGTGACGCAGGATCGGCGCCACCGGCTTGACCACGATTTCTTCGGTGTCGAACACGCGGTCGACGATGATGCCGAAGGTGTAGGTGCCGACTTGGGTGACGACGATAAAGGTCTCGTTGCGCTTTTCCGTCTCGTCACCGCCCAGGCGCAGCAGCGTGCGCAAGGCCACCAGCGGCAGCAGCCGATCGCGCAGACGCAGCACCGGAGCATTGTTGATCACTTCGATCCCGTGCTCGGAATTCGCCGTGGTCCGCACCAGTTCCAGAACGCTGATTTGCGGGATGGCGAAGCGCTCGCCGGTGCATTCGACGATCAGGGCCGACACGATGGCCAGGGTCAGCGGGATCTTGATGATGAAGCTGGTGCCCTTGCCTTCCTGGGTCTTCAGCTCGATGGTGCCACCGATCTTTTCGATGTTGGTGCGCACCACGTCCATGCCGACGCCACGGCCCGACACCGATGTAACCTTTTCGGCGGTCGAGAAGCCGGCGCGGAAGATGAACTGCGCCGCCTGCTGGTCGGACATCTGCTCCAGCTCACTCTCGGTGGCCAGATTGTTGCTGATGATCTTTTGACGGATGCGGGCGATGTTGAGGCCGCGCCCGTCATCCGAGATCTCGATGATGATGTGACCGCCCTCGTGATAGGCGTTCAGCACCACCTTACCGATTTCGGGCTTGCCGATGCGGCGGCGTTCCTCGGTCGCTTCCAGGCCGTGATCGGCCGAGTTGCGCACCATGTGGGTCAGCGGATCCTTGATCAGTTCCAGCACCTGCCGATCCAGCTCGGTCTCGGCGCCGATCATCTGCAGATCGATCTTTTTGTTCATTTCGATCGACAGGTCGCGAACGATACGCGGCAGCTTGGCCCAGGCATTGCCGATGGGCTGCATGCGCGTCTTCATGACGCCTTCCTGCAAATCGGTAGTGATGTGCGACAGGCGTTGCAGCGGGGTAGCGAACTCGCTGTCGTCCTTGCCGCGCACCATCTGCAAAAGCTGGTTGCGGGTCAGCACCAGCTCGGACACCAGCGTCATCAGGTTTTCAAGCAACTCGACATTGACGCGAATGGTCTGCGCGACGCCGGATTCCTTCTGCCCCTCGTTGCTCGACGCGGCGGGCGCGGCCACGGCGGCGGGGGGCTGATGAGTGGTGGCCAGACCCTGCGAAGGAACGGCGGCCGGCACAGCCACCGGCACCGGATCGGGTTCCGGCTTGGGAGCGGGAGCGGGCTCCGGCGCGGCGGCGACCGGCTCGAACACCGGCTCGGGCTCGGGCTCGGGGGCCGGCTGAGAGACCTTCGCGGACTCGGCGACCGATTCGAAGATCGGCATCGGAGGCGGCTCGGGAGCCGGCGGAGCGCCTTGCGCCTTGCCGTCCGCCGCCGCATTCAACTGCGCGATCAGATCTTTGTCGTTCCCCTCGGGCTCGACTTCGTTCTGCTCGATATGCCCCAGGATCATCTTGATCCGGTCGATCGAGGCCAGAATAAGCGTGACCAGCGCCGGCTGAACCGTCAGTTCGCCGTCGCGGACCTTGCCCAACACGTTCTCGGCCGCATGCGCCACAGTCTCCAGGCGGGGCAGGCCGAGAAAGCCGCAGGTGCCTTTGATGGTGTGCACAAGACGGAAAATGTTGGAAAGGATTTTAGGTTCTGGGTTCTGCTCGAGCTTTACCAGCTCAACGTCCAGAGTGGAGAGGCTTTCTCCAGTCTCTGTCAGGAATTCACCCAAGAGATCATCCATGTCGCGCCCCTTGCCTCATATCCGCCGCCCCGTTCGCTCTGATGCGTCCAGCGAGCCCATTCATTGGGAAACCAATTAATAGCATGCGATCTTAGCCTTGAGAAAGCTTGCCTTCGCCAAATTTCGAAGACGCCCTCAGAAATTCATCCCGCCGCCGTAGAAAACCGCACTTTATCGGCCTCTGCGGCGACCATGACGACCAGTCCCAACCGCTTTGCCAACTGTCCAGCGTAGTACCCTTGGATGCCACGCGCATCCAGAACCTCGACTCCAGCGGCAGTCAGCGCCGCCACAGAGGCCCCCGGCACGGCCCCGACGCCTTCGGCGGTCACTACCATGCCTTGCCCATCTGCCTGTGTCCGCACCAATACCGCGCCACCGCGTGGTAAGCAATCCCGCGCGAGCAGAACCATGTTGAGCAACAACTTCGCCGCTCCACTATTCCACAACCCAGCTTGGCCGTCTTGCCAATCGACACGCACGCCCTCGCTGCCCGACAAGGGTACGGCGAGGAAATTGACGATCAGCTCATGCAGTTGACGACCGGCCACCGCGCCGCCGCCACTGCCCAGGGCCATGCGCAGGAAACGCAGACGGCTGCCGGCGGTGGCAGCGCTGCTGGCCAGCAGTGACAATGCGTCACTGGCCATCCCCGCCCCCATGTCCTCTTCGGCCAACAACTCGGCGCCGGTGCCGACCGCGCCCACCGGGCCGGCCAGATCATGGCACACTCTGGCGCAAAGCAACTCGGCGAATTTCAATCCTTCCTCGTCCATCCGTCACCTTTACTCCTGGACGAACTTGCCGCCCGTAGCCACTCTTGAACTATATATAGGGACAGCTGTTCGCGACGAGCTTCGTCGCTTCACCGTAACAATGCAAGAGGCTGGCCAATGTCCCTCGCCTTCACCCCCGGCGCCATCGTGCGCCTACCCAACCGCCCCGACTGGGGGCTGGGCCGCGTGCAAACCGCCATCGGCGAGCGTGTCACGGTGAATTTCGAGCATGCCGGCAAGCAGGTGATCAATACCCGAATCGCTCCCCTTGAATGGGTCGAGGCGGGCTGAGGCGCATTCCGCGATGCGATTTGCCAACAAGCGCCGGCCAATCCTTGCGCGCGTGCGCCGCTCGCCCATAATAGCGTTGAAGATCACGACGATGCGGGGAGACGTGGCATGGGAGTGCTTGGGCAAACGGCGCGCGCGGCGGTACTGGCGCTGGTCGTCGCGCTGCCGGCCCGCGCTGGCGAGATCGCCGATTTCGACGCGCAGTTCGCCAATGCCTGGGCTCAGTATCGCGACGCCTTGATCCATTCCGCTCCCGATCACCCCGACGCCGCGGCGACCAAGGAGGCCTTGAGCGCCTTCACCAGCGCTTGGCGCGGGCTGGAAAATCGCTGGTCGGCACAGCCGCCGCCGCAGTATGGCGAGGATGCCGACTTCGGCGACGAACTGGCCGCCATCGGCGACGTCGCCCGCCACGCCGCCCGCCAAACCCGCGCCAACGAGATCGAGCAGGCGCATATCACCTTGCAGCAGGTGCGTGCGCTGCTGGCCGACATGCGGCGCAAGAACGGGTTGGAGCGCTATACCGACCAGCTTGACGCTTTCGATGAGAAACTGGCCGAGACCGCCGATGACGGGCTCGACCTGCCGACATTGACGCATGACCAGCAGGTCACCCTCACCGAACAGGTGGCCGTGTTGATGTTCCTCGCCGAGCGCATGGAAAAACGCGCACCGGGCAACTTGGCCGACGACGAAATCTTCCTTGCCCAGGTGGAAGGCATCGCCAGCCAATTGCGCGGTTTATGGGTGGCCGTACAGGACGGGCAGCGCGCCCCGATCACCGCCGCGCTCAGCGATTTGCGCCGCAGCTTCGATCAGTTCTATTTGTCCTACGGCTGAATAGCCAGCTGCGGGGTCATTCCGCCTCGTCGTCCTCATCCTCGCCGCCGTTTTTCTCCATCACCCGCAGCAGGGCGCGCGCCCCCAGTTTGTCGGCGGGATCGAGGGCGGTGACCTTGGTCAGCGCGGCGCGGCCTTCCTCGACGCGGTCGAGCCGGGCCAGCAGATAGCCCCAGGCCAGCAGCGAGAACAGGAACAATCGCGCCTCGCCATCCAGCCCGGCGAAGTCGGCATGCTCCATCTCGACGCGGCGCCAATCGGCGGGCAGGTTCAGGCGACGCCCGGCCTCTTCCAGGCAGGCGCGGGCATGCGGCAGGGCTTCGGGCAGGCGATGGCGGTAGAAGTAGAACTTGTAAGCGCCCAGATGCACCTCCAGCCGCCCCGGCGCCACTTCCAGGGCGCGGATGATATGCGCCTCGGCGGCGGCTTCGTCGTCCCAGTCCAGGGCGGCGGCATGCAAGGCGCGTTCGGCGGCTTCGGGCAGGTCGCCGCCGTAATAGCGGCGCGACAGCCAGTCTTCATGGGTCATGACGGCATCCTAGCGGCTCGAATGACGCGAGGATAAGCGAGCCGGCGCTCAATACAAGCCTACTCTCCGGCCAAGCGGGGCTGGGGCGAAATCCCTGGTAACGGCCTGCCGCTATCGCCATATAGTCAGGGACGCCGACCGCACCCTCTCCTTACCCGGACAAGCAAGACAAATGATCGACCCCTTCGGCCGCCGGGTGACCTATCTCCGCCTGTCGGTGACCGACCGCTGTGATCTGCGCTGCCTGTACTGCATGGCCGAGGACATGGAGTTCCTGCCCAAGGCCGACGTCTTGAGCCTGGAGGAATTGGGCCGCCTGTGCGGCGCGTTTATCGATTTGGGCGTGCGCAAACTGCGACTGACCGGCGGCGAGCCGCTGGTGCGGCGCGGCATCATGACCTTGATCGAGCGATTGGGCGGCTATGTGGCGAGCGGCCAGCTTGACGAGTTGACCCTGACCACCAACGGCACCCAACTAGCGAAGCATGCCGCCGGTCTGGCGGCGGCGGGCATGCGGCGCATCAACGTCTCGCTTGATACGTTGGATCCGGAAACCTTCCGCCGCATCACCCGGCTGGATCGCTTGGACTCCGTGCTCGATGGCATCGCCGCCGCCAAGCAGGCGGGGCTGCATGTCAAGATCAATACCGTCGCCCTCAAGGGCATCAACGAAGACCAGATCGACGGGCTGATCGCCTGGTGCGGCGCACAGGGCCACGACATCACCCTGATCGAGACCATGCCTCTGGGCGATGTCGCCGGCTATCGGGACGAGCAATATCTGCCGCTCGACGAGACGCGGCGGCGGCTAGAGCGGAACTGGACGCTGACGCCGTCTGCGCATCGCAGCGGCGGCCCGGCCCGCTATGTCACGGTCCGCGAGACCGGCGGCCGCTTAGGCTTCATCACCCCGATGACGCATAACTTCTGCGAAGGCTGCAACCGTGTGCGCGTCACCTGCACCGGCACGATGTACCAATGCCTGGGTCAGGAGGACTCGGTGGACCTGCGCGCCCCCTTGCGCGCCAGCGAAGCCGATGAAGTCTTACGCAAAGCCATCCTTGGCGGCATCGCCCATAAGCCCAAGGGGCACGACTTCGTCATCGACCGCGACCACCAGCGCCCGGCTTTGGCCCGTCATATGAGCATGACCGGCGGCTAACTGGTCCTAAGGTCGCATCGTTCGGCCATGGCGTCGCGCGGCGGGTGCGCTATACTCCGCTGCTACTTCTCCACCGGAACCCTCCCCCATGAAGTTCCAGAACGTCGCCTTCGTCGCTGCCGACAACGACGCCGCCCAACGCGCTCACCGGCATCTGACCCACCGTTACGGCGCCACCCCCACCAGCCAAGCCGACGTCATCGTCGCCCTGGGGGGAGACGGTTTCATGCTGGAAACCCTGCACCGCTACCTCGACCGCCATGTGCCGATCTATGGGATGAATCGCGGCACCGTCGGCTTTTTGATGAACGTCTATGCCGAGGACGCGCTGTTGGAGCGGCTGGAGCGGGCGGAAATGGTGCGGCTGCATCCCTTGGCGATGAAGGCCGTCACCATCGACGGCAAGACGCACGAGGCGCTGGCCATCAACGAAGTGTCGCTGCTGCGCGAAACCCGCCAAGCCGCCAAGATCCGCATCCGTGTCGATGGCAAGGTGCGGCTGGAGGAACTCATTTGCGACGGCGTGCTGGTCGCCACCCCCGCCGGCAGCACCGCCTATAACCTCTCGGCGCATGGCCCGATCGTGCCCATGGGGGCCGGCGTGCTGGCGCTGACGCCGATCTCGGCCTTTCGCCCGCGCCGTTGGCGTGGCGCGCTGCTGTCGCACAAGGCGGTGGTGTCGTTCGAGATTCTGGAAGGCGACAAACGCCCCGCTGCCGCCGTCGCCGACTACACCGAAGTCCGCGACGTGGTGCGGGTCGAAGTGCGCGAAGACCGCGAGATCGGGCTGGATCTGCTGTTCGACCCGGAACACAACCTGGAAGAACGCATCCTGGCGGAGCAGTTTCTGCCGTAAGTGATCATCGCCCCCTCTCCCGAAATCGGCAGAGGGCCGGGGTGAGGGATGCGCGAAGCGCGTGAGCCATCGATGCCGGAACTCTTTTTAGAAAGGCTCCCTCATCCCCTAAGTCCCCTTCTCCCGATTTCGGGAGAAGGGGACTTCACAACAATCCGCCAACGAACGCCCCCATCCTACCAAAGAAACCCGCCGATCGCCGCCGTCGGGCGCAGGCCGTCATGGGCGCGGATCACCTTTTCGATGTTCGCCGCTTCGGGACGCTGACCATAAACGGTGCCGATCTCGTGGCTATGGATGCCGCCGCTGCAGAATAGCACGTCGATGCCCGCCCCGCTGGCTCCGGCGATGTCGGTATGAAAGGCGTCGCCGACCGCCAGCACCCGCTTGCGGTCGTCAATGCCCAACAGATCCAGGCAGACATCGTAGATCGCCGGATCGGGCTTGCCGCGAAAGCGCACATCACCGCCCATCGACTGGTAATATTCGGCCAGAGCGCCGGCGCAGATGATCTTTTTGCCGTCGCGCACCACCAGCAAATCGGGATTGGCGCAGACCATCGGCAGATGACGCTCCGCCGCCGCGTCCATCACGCGGGCATAGTCGAGCACGGTTTCCTCGAACTTGTCGGGACCGGTGTTCATCAGGAACTCCGCGTCGGCGACATGCTCGACCAACTCGACGTCGAGACCTTCGAAGATGTTGCGGTCGCGCTCGGGGCCGATATGCAGGCAGCGCTTGCCCAGCTTGGCGAACCACGGATCCGTGCGGCGATCCAGTTCCAGATGCGTGGCCTCGCCCGACGACATCACCTCGCCATACAGCTCGCGCTCAATGCCCATGCCGGTCATCAGATTGACCAGGGCGAAGGCGCGGCGCGGCGCGTTGGACAGCATGACGGTCTTTTTGCCCAGCGCCTTCAACTGCGCCAAGGTGTTCTTGGCCCCGTCATACGCGGTGGCGCCGTCGTGGATCACCCCCCACAGATCAAGGATGAAGCCGTCGTAACTATCGGCCAGCTCGCGCAGGCCGTCGATCACCGGCACAGTCATGCCGCCCCCTTGTGGTCGGCGCCGACCGCTTGGATCAGCGCGGTAAAGCCGTCACGGCGCAGCAACGCGGCCAGCTCGCGCTTGACGCGGGTGACCAGCGCCGGTCCCTGATAGACCATCGCCGAATAGAATTGCACCAGCGACGCCCCGGCGCGAATTTTGGCATAGGCGTCGGCCCCCGAGGCAATGCCACCGGCCCCAATCAACGGCAACGCGCCGCCGGTCAGGCGGTAGATGTCGCTCAGCACCTGGGTCGAAGCCTTGAATAGCGGCGCCCCGGACAAGCCGCCGGTTTCGCCCTTATGCGCCGAGACCAATGTGTCCGGGCGGGCGATGGTGGTGTTGCTGACGATCAAGCCGTCAAGACCGCCAGCCAGCGCCACCTCGGCGATGTCCTTCTTGTCGTCTTCGGTCAGATCGGGGGCGATCTTCAGCAGCAGCGGCGGGGCCGATGGCAAGGCGTTGAGCGCCGCCCGCGTGCGGCCGACCAACTCCTCCAGCGGGGCGCGGCCTTGCAGCGCGCGCAGGCCCGGCGTGTTCGGCGACGAGACGTTGATCACCAGATAGTCAGACAGCGGCCCCAAGGCGCGCACGCCCTTTTCGTAATCCGAAGCGGCGTCTTCGGTGTCTTTATTCTTGCCCAGATTGGCGCCGACAATGCCGGTGCGCGGGCGCTTGGCCAAGCGCGCGGCGACGGCGTCGAGGCCTTCATTGTTGAAGCCCATGCGGTTGACCACCGCGCGGTCTTCGACCAGCCGGAACAGGCGCGGCTTGGGGTTGCCCGGCTGCGGGCGCGGCGTGACGCTGCCCACCTCGACGAAGCCGAAGCCCTGGCCCAGCATGACGTCGGGCACCTCGGCGTTCTTGTCGAAGCCGGCGGCCAGACCGACCGGATTGGGAAACTCGCGGCCCCACAAGGTGATGGCCAGCAGCGGATCGTCAACGACCGGCTGCGGCGGCACCAGACCGGA
>DATGZW010000020.1:0-5711 GCA_035297005.1 Patescibacteria group bacterium | reverse complement strand
GGCGGCGACACCGGCTCGGACTGCGTCGGCACCTCGAACCGCCAGGGCGCGGCATCGGTGACGCAGTTGGAAATCATGCCGAAGCCGCCGGTCAAGGAAGACAAGGCGACCACATGGCCGCTGTGGCCGACCAAGCTGCGTACCTCGACCTCGCATGACGAAGGCTGCGTGCGCAACTGGGGCGTCACCGCCCAGCGTATGGAGGGCACCGACGGCCACGTCGCCGCCCTGCACGGCGTTCAGGTGGACGGCAAGATGCAGCCGGTCGCCGGCACAGAATTCGCTCTCAAGGCCGATCTGGTACTGCTGGCCATGGGCTTCGTCCATCCGCTGCACGACGGCCTGCTGGCCCAGTTGGGCGTCGAGAAAGACGGTCGCGGCAACGTCAAGGCCGACACCGAAGGCTACCGCACCTCGATCGACAAGGTCTTCGCCGCTGGCGACATGCGGCGCGGCCAATCCCTGGTGGTCTGGGCCATCCGCGAAGGCCGCCAAGCCGCCCGCGCGGTGGATCAGTTCCTGATGGGGGCGAGCGATCTGCCCAGGTAAGGGCGGGGGAGTGTGGGAAGGTTAAGGGGGCGGCGTCCGAGAGGGTGCTGCCCTTTTATTGTTTGTGGGGAGAGGGGGCTCGTCTCCGAAGTTTAAATTTTACCGTCATGCCCGTGCTTGTCCTCATAAACGCTAACTTACCGCTCTAACCATTTGATATTTTCTCTTTCTGTGTAGTTCGCGAAGGTTCCGGTCCAGTTCCGCAAGGATGGCTGAGATTCGGTGGAGTTGGGGCGGGCCGAGAATGGCTGCGTGTAGGGCCTGGATGACGGCGCCGACAAGTCGCCATGTCGAGGGATGGCGGATCTTTCTGGCGGAGGGCTCAGGGGGGGAGAGTCCAGCGCAGGCTGGCTGGACTGGCCTGGGAAAAGTGGCGAGCGACCGTCTCTGTCTAGGAGACGGCCTCAAAGGCGCAAGGGCTTTGATAGCCCCGCGCCGAATGCCGCCTGACGGGATTATAGAAGCCGTCGATAAATGTCCAATGGCCGCTTCGGCCTGTCGTCGCGATCGGAAAACAGTTCGCCAGACCAAGTCGGATTTCAAGGATTTGAACACCGTCTCGACCATGGCGTTGTCGTAGCAGTTCCTAAAAAGAGCGCCGGGATCGGCGTAGTTCATTCCATGACGCAACGCATTGTAAAATAGCAGGGCGATCTTGCGCGCCGTGGCCGTGACGGCTTTGGCCTTACCGATGCGCGCAGAGAGGCGACGGTAAAAAACGCCCAATGCCGTTCCGGTGCGCCCGACGGTGACTGCGGCGAGCCGCAATGCCGCCGCCATCCGGCTCGGAGCGCCTTGCCCGCGACGAGAGAACCCGGCCGCGGGAAATCTTGTTGCTTGGCGACAAGCTCAGCCAAGAGGTGAAGTGCTTGGCGCTCGGCCAGGCGGAAAGGTCGATTCCCAGCAGCGCGTGCAGCACCGCACGGATCGTTTCCTCTGACGCATGACAGCGCGGATCGTGGCACGACGCGAGAACAGCAGGGTCGCGTTCCCCCGCGACGATGGCGCGGACGACGCGCATGCCAGTGGCCCCGGTGATGTCGGCGACCACGTGATGGATCTGTAAATTCATCTGCGTCAGCGCCTTCTGCATATGCTGGATGTGGGCCGCGCCATACTCCAGTAGCCGCTCACGCTGGCGCGGATAGGCCCGCAGCACGGCGATCTCGCCCCTCGGTTGGAAGCTGCCGCGCAGCAGGCCGAAGCTGTGCAGCCGTTGCAGCCATTGAGCATCGCTGACGTCAGTCTTGCGGCCGGGAACATGTTTGGCGTCGCGCGCATTGACCAGCACCACGTCGAAGCCGCGCTGGTCGAGGGTCTCGAACGCTGGAATCCAGTAGACGCCGGTGGATTCCATGGCCACCGTCTTTACCCCGCAACCGGCGAACCAGTCGGCAAGGCGGTGCAGATCTCCGGTGAACGTGCCGAAGCTGCGCACTGGATCGGGGCCGCAATCCGGCCCGACCGCCGCCATATGCATCGTCGCGCCGATGTCGATTGCTGCCGCATGGGGATGGACGAGGGAGAAATCGCGCTTTCGTTTAGACCGCTTCGCTTTTGCCATGGGACCATCCTCCGCCGTTGAACGCGCTTGGAGGATGGGGTTGTGCGAGAAAATCAATTTCCTAATCGGGATCGCCTGATGGCGTCGCCAGTCTCAAGTGCGCACCAACCTGGGGGCCAGGTTTTTTAACGGGGTCATTCGCCACCAAAAAGCTAACGGCCGCTCTCCTCCGCCTCCATCATAACGCCGCCCGTTTCTGCGTTCACAGGCGGAGCGGCGACCCGCGATGGTTTTTTAATAGGTCCCGTTCCTGCCGCAGAACTTGGTTTTCATGACGCAGACGCTGCAATTCCTTTTGCATGTCCTCATGCGGACCAGCCAAAAGATCCGTTTCCTCTGACTGCGACTTCCAACGCTTCAGCGTCGTTTTGCCGATCCCCAGATCCGCCGCCACCTGGGCAATGGTCCGGCCACTGTTCGCCAGAATCCGGACAGCCTCGCCTTTGAACTCTTCCGTGATTTTCCGCTGTTTTACTGCGCGACACGCCAACCTCCTGAATTATAAGAATTTATCAGAAGGCTCGCCACTTTTCCCAGGCCAGTCCACAGATCACTGGTCATCGCTGGAGTTCTATCGATGATCGGCGGAAGTGCCGTTACGGTCCATCCGGTCTTGGGCATTGGGCAGATCGAAATGAGGTCCAAGGGCAGGGTCGGACCGTCGGGAAGGCGGCGAGCGATTTCCGATCCAAGCGAGACCCGATCAGCGCGGCGGCAAGCGATCCGTCCACCACTGTACATCGGCGTCCCTACCGCTGCCTGTCTGTCGCGGGCTGATTTTGCCTTACGAAACGACAAAGGCCACCCGAAGGTGGCCTTAAGTCTTTGATATCGCTGGTGTCCCCAGGGGGAGTCGAACCCCCGTTTACGCCGTGAGAGGGCTTGGCAGGGCTTTTTGTGGACATCTGTGGACATCGTAAGCTGTTGCTAAATATGAATATTATCCATCCGCGTGTTTGCCTGTTTACCCCCGTTCTGAGAGGCTTTTGCCGTATTTTTGCCGTACGGCACAGGAGCCTTAAATGCCGAGAATCACTAAGGAACCCAAGCTTGACAGCCGCCACGGGCGCGGTCGTTTGGAGCCCCGGCGCGAGCCATATTGGCGAGCGGTGGGCAAGGGCCTGACTCTGGGCTACCGGCGCGGCGAAGCCGGCGCCGGCACCTGGATCGCCAAGCATTACTCGCCGGAACGGGGGCGCAAGTTGCAGGCGCTGGGCAACGCCGACGACGTTTTGGATGCCGACGGAACGACCGTGCTCACCTTCGACCAAGCCCAGGCGGCGGTGCGAACCTGGTTCGAAGTCCTTTGCGCTGCCCCACCGCCGCAGGCGGTAGCGGCGGTGACCGTCGATGATGCTCTGGTTCGCTACGGACAGGATTTGGCCACCCGCGGCGGGGATCGGGAAAACGTCTCGCGCTTGCGACACAACCTCCCCAAGACCCTGCTGGCCCGGCCGGTGGCGGAGTTGAAGACAGCCGAACTGCGCGACTGGCGCAACCACTTGGCCACCAAGCTGGCGGCGGCGACGGTCAACCGCACCACCAATGCCTTGAAGGCGGCGCTCAATCTTACCGCCGACCAAGATGAGGACATCCTCAACCGCGCCGCCTGGGACAAGGGGCTTGCCGCCCTGCGTGACGCCGAGGCCCCCCGCAACCTCATCCTCTCCGACGCCGAGGTGCGAGCGGTAATGGCCGCCGCCTATGAACAGGGCACGCCGTTCGGATTGCTGGTCGAGGCGGCGGTGGTCACCGGTGCCCGCTATTCGCAGCTTGCCCGCCTGCTGATCCAGGACCTGCTGGCCGATCCTGCCGCGCCACGCCTGATGATGCCCAGTTCGATGAAGGGCAAAGGACAGAAGCGCATCACCCGCCGGCCGGTGCCGATCACCGCCGGGCTGGCGGCGCGTTTGCAACAGGCGGCGGCGGGACGGCGGCACGACGAACCCTTGCTGGTCAAGCCGAGCGGCGACACTTGGAAGCAATCGGACCATTCACGGCCGTTCCGTCGCGCCGCCGCGCAGGCCGGATTGGCCGAGAAGGACGGCGAGCCGGTCACCCTCTACGCCTTGCGGCACTCCTCGATCACCCGGCAATTGCTGGCCGGCGTGCCGATCCGGGTGGTCGCGGCGCAGCACGACACGTCGGTGGTGATGATCGAGCGTAATTACTCCAGCCTCATCAGCGACCATTCCGACGCATTGTCGCGCGCGGCGTTGCTGGACCCGCTGGCACAAACCCCCGAGGACGCCACAGATGTAAATCTGGGTGACGCCTCCGTCACACCTTGATCCAGGCAAGCCGACTTGGACGACCAGCCCGTCCCCAAACCGGCTGGTGATCCGACCAATTGCGCACCCTTGATATAACGCTATCTTACGCTTACGTTGGCGAAGACAACGCACTCTCAAGCTGGCATTAACCATCATGGCAACGCCCCACACCCCGACGCTCGCCGCCAAACGGGCCATCCGCAAGATCGGTGACGATCTGCGCAAGGCCCGCCTGCGCCGCCGCCTGCCGATGGAGGTGGTGGCGACGCGGGCCTTCGTCTCGCGCGGCACCCTGGCCCGCGTGGAAAAAGGCGATCCCGCCGTCTCGTTCGGCATTTACGCCTCGGTGATGCAGGCCCTGGGGCTGATTGGTCCGCTGGGCGACGTGCTGGCCGACGACCCGGTCGGGGCCGAGTTGGCGGACGAACAATTGCCCAAGCGCGTGCGGGCGCGCAAGGCGATGCCGGCATGAGCGAACGCGAAATCGAAGTCCATGCCGACCTGAATGGCACGCCTCACCGGGTCGGCACGTTGCGGGTCAAGGCCCGTGGCGGCCGCAGCACCGCCAATTTCACCTATGACGACAGCTGGGACCGGGTGCCCGGGCGGTTCTCGCTGGAACCGGCGTTGACGGTCGGCGGCGGCGTGTTCACGCTGGACAAGGGCCGCGAGATGTTCGCCTCCATCGGCGACTCCGCCCCAGACACCTGGGGACGGCGGCTGATGCAGCGCATGGAGCGGCGAACGGCGAAGCGCGAAAATCGGGCGGTGCGAACCTTGACCGAAGCCGATTACCTGCTGGGAGTGGCCGACATCGCCCGCCTGGGGGCGCTGCGCTTCCGCCCCGTCGGCGAGGCGGCGTTCCAGGCTCCGCTGCGCGACGGCGGCGTGCCGCCGTTTGTCGACCTGCCGCGTCTGCTGTCGGTCACCGAGCGGGTGCTGCGCGACGAAGAAACCGACGACGACCTGTTGTTGCTGTTCGCTCCGGGCTCGTCGCTGGGCGGGGCACGGCCGAAGGCGTCGGTCGCCGACAAGGACGGCCACCTCGCCATCGCCAAGTTTCCCAAGGACGACGACGATTACGGCATCGAGACCTGGGAAGAGGTGGCCCTGCGCTTGGCCGACATGGCGGGCATCCGCACCGCGACCCACCGCCTGGAGCGCGTCGCCGGCAAGCCCGTCCTGCTGTCCGGCCGATTCGACCGCGACGCGGCCGGGCGCCGTATCCCATAGGCGCTAGGTTAAGGCGAGAATAGGGACTTGGCCTTTACGTTTGCGCGGCGGGTCGGCCATGCTGCGGTGGAGTCTGGGCGGAGCGGCAAGGA
>DATGZW010000019.1:0-7511 GCA_035297005.1 Patescibacteria group bacterium | reverse complement strand
CGACATGTACGCGCTGCCCTTCGCCGATGCCGCTTTCGATGCGGTGACCATCCATCAGGTGCTGCATTTCGTCGACAGCCCTGCGTCTGTGGTGGCCGAGGCGGCGCGTGTGCTGCGTCCCGGCGGCAGGTTGGCGGTGGTCGATTTCGCCCCGCACGAGTTGGAAACCCTCCGCTCCGAGCACAGCCATCGCCGTTTGGGATTCTCGGACGGCGAAGTCTCGGCGTGGTGCGAGTCCGCCGGCCTTGGCATGGCGCGCATCCTGCGCTTGCCCGGCGATCCCTTGACCGTCACAATCTGGCTGGCGGCGCGCTCCGCCGGTCTTGAAGTTAAACCCGTCCTCGGAGGTGAAGCGTGAGCATGGATGTCCATCCCAGCCCGGTGTTACCCGTCGCGTCGCCGGCTGCGTCGCTCAATGTCTCGTTTGAGTTTTTCCCCCCGAAGACCGAAAAAATGCAGGAGTCCCTGTGGGAGTCCGTGCAGCGCCTGAAGCCTTTGGCTCCGCGTTTCGTTTCGGTGACCTATGGCGCCGGCGGCACCACGCGCGAACGCACCCACGACACCGTGGTCCGCATTGCCCATGAGGCGGGCATCCAGGTCGCCTCGCACCTGACCTGCGTCGGCGCCAGCCGCGGCGAGATCGACGACATCGCGCGGCGCTATTGGGATGAAGGCATCCGCCACATCGTCGCCCTGCGCGGCGATGCGCCGGAAGGCCAGGGTACTTACGTGCCGCATCCCCAGGGCTATGCCTTCGCCGCCGATCTGGTCGAAGGGCTGAAGCGCGTCGCCGATTTCGAAATCAGCGTCGCCGCTTATCCCGAGACGCATCCCGAAGCGCTGTCGGCTCAGGCCGATCTGGACAATTTGAAGCGCAAAATCGACGCCGGGGCTACCCGCGCCATCACCCAGTACTTCTTCGACGTCGAGGTGTTCTTCCGCTTCCGCGACCGCTGCGCCGCCGCCGGCATCACCGTGCCGATTGCGCCGGGAATTCTGCCGGTGACCAACTTCGCCCAGGTCACCAAGTTCTCGGCGGCTTGCGGCACCAGCGTACCCGACTGGATGGCTGACCTGTTCACCGGCCTGGACGACGATCCCGACACCCGCCGTCTGGTGGCCGCCACCGTCGCCGCCGAACAGTGCCGGGCGCTGGTGGCGGGAGGTGTCACCGATCTGCACTTCTACACGCTGAACCGCGCCGATCTGACCTATGCGATTTGCCACCTTCTGGGGGTTCGGGGGTAAGTTTGGGCGGTAAAGCTTCCCTCACCCCCCAGCCCCCTCTCCCGATTTCGGGAGAGGGGGAGCAAGTGACGCCCTCTGTCTCCCCTCTCCCGCAAGCGGGAGAGGGGCCGGGGGTGAGGGAAAGACGCCCGCCGCGCAGGACGCCGCCGGAATTGCTCGCCCGCGCCCGCACCATGCGCCGCGAAAACGCGACCGAGGTGGAAAAGCGCCTCTGGCAGCGTCTTCGCAGCCGGCAGTTGGGGGTGAAATTCCGCAGGCAAGTGCCGGTGGGGCCTTATGTGGCCGATTTTATGTGCTTTGACGCGCGTCTGATCGTCGAACTCGACGGCGGGCAGCACGGCGGCGAACAAGGCTTGGTGCAGGATGAACGACGCACGCGGTATCTTGAGGAACAGGGATTCCGGGTGCTGCGGTTTTGGAACAACGACGTAACGGATAATTTGCAGGGGGTGTTGGAGGTCGTCGCAGCAGCTGTCGCGGACGCCCATCTCTCCCCGAAACCGACCAGCCAGAGCGAGACCTGACCGATGAGCAATATTCTCGACCATCTTCACGACCGCGTCCTGTTGTGCGACGGCGGCATGGGATCCCAGGTTCAGGGGATGAACCTGACCGTGGACAAGGATTTCCAGGGCCACGAGAACTGTACCGATATCCTGTGCCTGTCGCGCCCCGATCTGGTGCGTGAGATCCACCGCCGCTATTACGCCGCCGGCGTCGATATGGTCGAGACCAACACCTTCGGCGCCAGCCCGCTGACCTTGGGCGAGTTCGGCATTCCCGAACTGGCCTTCGAGATCAACAAGCGCGCCGTCGAGATTGCCCGCGAAGCCGCCGACGAGTTCAAGGGCGATGGCCGCACCCGCTTCGTGCTGGGCTCGGTCGGGCCGGGCACAAAGCTGCCGACACTGGGCCATATCGATTACGACACGCTGGAGCAGTCCTGTCTGGTTCAGGCCCAGGGTCTGATCGCCGGCGGGGCCGATGCCGTGCTGATCGAGACCTGTCAGGATCCGCTGCAAATCAAAGCGGCGGTCAACGCCGTCAAGATCGCCCGCGCCGCCGCCGGCAAAGATACTCCGATCTTCGTTCAGGTGACCGTCGAGACCACCGGCACCTTGCTGGTCGGCGCGGACATCGCCGCCGCCGCCACCATCATCAACTCGCTCGACGTGCCGCTGATGGGCCTCAACTGCGCCACCGGCCCGCAAGAGATGAGCGAGCATGTGCGCTGGCTGTCGGCCAACTGGCCGGGCCTGATTTCGGTGCAGCCGAATGCCGGTCTGCCCGAACTGGTCAACGGCCAGACCTCCTATCCGCTGAAGCCCGACGATCTGGCGATGTGGCAGGAACGCTTCCTCGACGACGACAAGGTCAACATGATGGGCGGCTGCTGCGGCACCACGCCTGCGCATATCGGCGCCATCGACGCCATGTTGCGTCGCCGCGGCGGGGCCAAGGGGCGTCCGGCGGCGGTTCAGCGCACGGTGCATTGGGTGCCGTCGGTGGCCTCGCTGTACGGCTCGGTGCCGCTGCGCCAGGAAAACTCGTTCCTCTCGATCGGCGAGCGCTGCAACGCCAACGGTTCGAAGAAGTTCCGCGAATGCCAGGAAACTCAGGACTGGGACGGCACCATCGCCATCGGCCGCGAGCAGGTGCGCGAAGGCAGCAACACCCTGGACATCTGCACCGCCTTTGTTGGCCGCGATGAAATCAGCGACATGACCGAAGTGGTCAGCCGCGCGCGTGGCTCGATCAATGCCCCGCTGGTCATCGATTCCACCGAACTGCCGGTGATCGAGGCGGCCTTGAAGCTGTATGGCGGCAAGTCGATCATCAACTCGATCAACTTCGAGAACGGCGAAGAGCCGGCGGCGGAGCGTCTGCGTCTGGCCAAGAAGTTCGGCGCGGCGGTGATCGCCCTGACCATCGACGAAGAGGGCATGGCCAAGACCGTCGAGCACAAGGTCGCCCTGGCCAAACGCCTGTACGACTTCGCCGTGGTCAAGCACGGCCTGCCGGCGTCGGATTTGCTGTTCGACCCGCTGACCTTCACCATCTGCACCGGCAACGAGGACGACCGCAAGCTGGCGCTCCATACGCTGGACGCCATCGAGCGGATCTCCAAGGAACTGCCCGAGTGCCAGATCATCCTCGGCCTGTCGAACGTCTCGTTCGGCCTGAAGGCGCTGGCCCGTCCGGCGCTGAACTCGGTGTTCCTCGACCATGCGCTGAAGCGCGGCATGACCGGCGCCATCGTGCATGTCAGCAAGCTCTATCCGCTGCACAAGCTCGACGCCGCCGAGGTCAAGGCGGCGGAAGACCTGATCTATGACCGCCGCGCCGAGGGCTATGATCCGTTGCAGGCCTATATGGCGCTGTTCGAGAACAAGAGCGCCGAAGCCGCCGTCAAGAAGGTGCGCGCCGAAAGCGTCGAAGACCGCCTGAAGCAGCGTATCGTCGATGGCGATCGCACGGGATTGGAAGCCGATCTGGACGAAGCGCTGCTGACTTGGCAGCCCATCGACATCATCAACAAGCTGTTGCTCGACGGCATGAAGGTGGTCGGCGAGCTGTTCGGGTCGGGCAAGATGCAGCTTCCCTTCGTGCTGCAATCGGCGGAAACCATGAAAGCCGCCGTGGCCTTCCTGGAGCCGCGCATGGAGAAGATCGACGGCCAGCAAAAGGGCACCATGGTTCTGGCCACGGTGAAGGGCGATGTCCACGACATCGGCAAGAACCTCGTCGATATCATCCTGACCAATAACGGCTACAAGGTCATCAACCTGGGCATCAAGCAGCCCATCAACACCATCATCGCCGCCATCAAGGAGCACAAGCCGGACGCCGTCGGCCTGTCGGGCCTGCTGGTCAAATCGACGGTGATCATGCGCGAAAACCTGGAAGAGATGACCCGCGAGGGCATCGACATTCCGGTGCTGCTGGGCGGCGCCGCGCTGACCCGCAAATATGTCGAGGAAGATTGCGTGGCGTCCTACGGCGCCGGCCGCGTCGCCTATGCCCGCGACGCCTTCGACGGCCTGGACTTGATGGCGCGCGTGGCCGACAGCAGCTTCGATGAGCACATGGCCGAGATCAAGGCCAAGCGTATCAACCGTCCCAGCAACACCACCCGCACCCTGGGGCAGGCGGCGCAGCCGGCGCGTCCGGTGGATTTCGAGGAAGTCCGCCTGCGCCGCGCCGAACTGGCTCGTCAAGCCGAGGTGCCGACCCCGCCGTTCTGGGGCGCGCGCATCATCGAATCGGTGCCGCTGCAAACGCTGGTCACCTATCTCAACGAGACCATGCTGTACCAGTTCCAGTGGGGCTACAAAAAGGCCGGGCGCACCATCGACGAGTGGAAGACCTGGGCGCATAAGGAGCTGAAGCCGCTGGCGGTCAACATGCTCAAGCAATGCCAGGCCGAAGGCATTCTTTTGCCCAAGGCCGCCTATGGCTACTGGAAATGCGCTTCCGAGGGCGACAGCGTGGTGTTGTTCGAGGAGGACGGCACGACCGAAGCCGCCCGCTTCGGCTTCCCCCGCCAGGGCACCGAAGGCGGTTTGTGCATCGCCGACTTCGTCCGTGACGTCGATTCCGGCGAGCGCGACGTGATCGGCTTGCAGGTGGTGACCATGGGCGAGCAGGCCAGCGACGTGGCCCGCCAGTGGTTCGCCGAGAACCGCTACAAGGACTACCTCTATCTGCACGGCCTGTCGGTCGAGATGACCGAAGCCATGGCCGAATATACCCATGCCCGCATCCGCTCGGAACTCGGCTTCGCCGCCGAGGACGACCGCAATGTCGAGAAGATGCTGAAGCAGAACTATCGCGGCTCGCGCTATTCCTTCGGCTATCCGGCCTGCCCCTATGTGCAGGATCAGGAACAATTGCTGGCCTTGCTCGGCGCCGACCGCATCGGCGTGCATATGAGCGAGGAGTTCCAGCTGCATCCCGAGCAAAGCACCTCGGCCATCGTGCTGCTGCATCCGCAGGCCAAGTACTTCTCGGTGTGACGATCCCCCCGATGGCGCAAGCGGTTCCGTCCCGGTTGCGCCATCGGGGCACCTGCCTTACCCTACAGGCTGAATCGTGAGGGTAAGGACGTGAAGGCGGGGGTACGCAGTTTCGGCAGGGACGAAGCGATCTTCCGCGAAGGCGAGGCGAGCGACGCCGTCTTCGTGGTGGTGAGCGGCCGCGTCGAACTGACCAAGCAAGGACAGGACGGCGCGGTGGTTCTGGCTCAGTTGGGGCCGCTGGAAATGTTCGGCGAGATGGGCATCCTCGACGACAGCCCGCGCAGCGCCACGGCTCGCGCTATTGAAAAAAGCCGCATCAAGGTCATCCCCAAGAAAGACTTCCGCTCCTGGCTGCAATCCGAGCCGGACGCCGCCATGCGCGTCATGGGCGTTCTGGTCGAGCGGCTGCGCGCCGCCGACGCGGTGATCGCCCGCCAGCGCGAGGTGCAGCTATTCTCGCCGACGGGCGGCAATCGCGGACTGCTCGACGCCTTCATGTCGTGGTTCCGCCGCCGCAAGATTCCGCCCGCCAGCCACGAGATAGCCCCCGGCGAGCCGCTGGTGCAGCCGCTGCTGATTGGCGTCGCCACCGTCAACAACGACATTGAAGGCGCTTGGACCCGCGCTTTGGTGGCGCTGCTGGACGGCAAGACGGGCGTGGTCGCCCGCCCCATGGCGGTGTCGGTGCAGATGGAGCCCAACGCCGATCAGGTCCAAGCCGCCAGCGCCGTGATGCGCGCCCGGCAAATCCTGGCGCGCGAGGAAATCGTCGATTTGCTGGTCTGGGGCGACGTGCACGAGGACGGCTATACCCTGTGCTTCACCGCAGCCGGGGCCATTGACGACGAGCGCGTGGGCAGTTTCAGCCCCTATTTCAGACTGGAACTGCCCGCCGACCCATCGCCGCCGGTCGGCGAGTTGTTCCATCTGGCGGTGCTGGCCGCCATCGAGCCGTTCAACGACCAGCAACGCGCGTTGCACCGCCAATTGCTGCCGGCGGCGCTGCAAGCCTTGCCCGACTTCCTGGGCACTTTGCCGATGGCGTGGAACATGGAGCAGCAGCGCACCGGCTTGACCGTCTATGCCAACGCCGCCGCCACCATCGCCGGCTGGGAAGGCGACGCCGATTGGTTCGAGCACGCCGCCGACGTCTACAACGCCGCCGTCCTGCGCATTCCACGCGGCGACCACGGGATCGATGAAGCGGTGTTGCGCAAGCATCTGGGCGGAGCCTTGCTGGCGGCGGGCGATCGCCGCCGCGACGTCGCCATGATGGAACAGGCGGTCGCCGAGTACCGCCTGAGCCTGGAATGCCTGATCCGGGGGGCGTATCCGCAGGAATGGGCCTCGGCGCAGAACCGGCTGGGGTTGGGGCTGTACAAGCTGGACCTGCTGACGGGCCAGTCCGAGGTGCTGAAGGAAGCGATGGCGGCCTTCCAGGCGGCGATGCAGGTGTTCACCCGCGCCGAAGCGCCGCAGCGCTGGGCCGACGTGATGAACAATCTGGCGCAGGTGCTGCAAGTCTATGGCGACCAGATGAAAAGCCCCGACGTGCTGGACCGCGCCATCGACGCCTGCCGCGCTTCGCTGGAACTGCGCAGCCGCGAACGTCTGCCGCTGGGCTGGGCGGCCAGCCAAAACACCCTGGGCACGGCATTGTTCCTGTTGGACAAGCTGAACCAGAACACCGAGCATCTGGAGGAAGCGGAAGCCGCCTTCACCGCCGCCGCCGACGTCTACCGTAGCGTCGGCGCCACCCGGCAAGCTCTGGTTGCCGAGAAGAACCTCGCCCATGTGCGGAAAATCCCCAAATCGCGCGGTGAACGCCGTCTGGCGCTGCCCGATTGGGGCGATGACGAGTAGGGCAGGGGGAGTGATTCGGACTCCTCACCCGTCGTGCCCGGCCTTGTGCCGGGTATCAACGCCGAGAAGGCGGAAAGCGTTGTTTATACAGACATTCCGGCTGGGTGGCGTGGATCACCGGGACAAGCCCGGTGATGACGAAAAAGGTGTTCGGACGCCTTCCTTCCTCTACCCCGCCGCCACCGCCTGAGCTTCCTTTAGCGCCTTATGGTGCAGTTCCGACGCCTCGGCGCGGTGGTACAACTCGGCGGCGCGCGAGAAATGGTGGTGTGCCCGCGCCTTGTCGCCGCGCGTGGCTTCCAGGCGGCCCAGTTCGAAGCTGATGTCGGCGTCGCCGCGCAAATGGCCGGCGCGGCCATACAGCTTGGCGGCGGTTTCCAG
>DATGZW010000018.1:0-9720 GCA_035297005.1 Patescibacteria group bacterium | reverse complement strand
GGCGGCGGTGCAACTGGCGCCCAACGACCACCGCTATCTGCTGAACTACGCCCTGCTGCTGGATCGTGGCGGTTATGCGACGCCGGCCATCCGCTATTATCAGCAATTCCTCATCAACTACCGCTCCGGCGACGACGCGCTGACCGTGCCGATCGACTCCATCCGCCTGCGCCTGCGTTACCTGATGAACACCCCCGGCCGCTGACGCCGTCGTCCGAGTCCTCCGAGGAACCCATGGAAATCACCGAGCTTCTTGCCTTCACCCAGCAGACCAAGGCTTCTGACCTGCATCTGTCCAGCGGCAACCCGCCTTTGCTGCGCGTCTCGGGTGAGCTGAAGCCGGTGAAATGCGATCCGCTGACGCCTGATCAAGTCAAGATAATGCTTTACAGCATCATGACCGAAGAGCAGCGCACCGAATACGAACGCGAAAGCGACCTCGACTTTGCCATCGCCTTCGGCGACACCGCGCGCTTCCGTGTCAACGCCTTCATCAACAGCCGGGGACCGGCGGCGGTGTTCCGCACCATCCCAACCGTCATCCCGTCGCTGAAAGACCTCAACGCCCCGGCGATCTTCAGCCAGTTCGCCGAGTTCGAGAAAGGTCTGGTGCTGGTCACCGGCCCCACCGGTTCGGGCAAATCGACGACCCTGGCGGCCATGTTGAATCACATCAACATGAACTTCAGCAAGCATGTGCTGACCATCGAGGATCCGGTGGAGTTCGTCCACCACTCGCAGCGCTCGCTGGTCAACCACCGCGAGGTCGGGCGCCACACCAAGTCGTTCGGCCGCGCCCTGAAAAGCGCCCTGCGCGAAGACCCCGACGTCATCCTGGTCGGCGAAATGCGCGACCATGAGACCATCTCGCTGGCCCTGACCGCCGCCGAGACCGGCCATCTGGTCATGGGCACCCTGCATACCAGTTCGGCCGCCAAGACCATCGACCGCATCATCGACGTCTTCCCCGGCAGCGACAAGGACATGGTGCGGGCGATGATCGCCGGCTCGTTGCAGGCGATCATCAGCCAGACGCTGCTGAAGAAAATCGGCGGCGGGCGAGTGGCGGCGCACGACATCCTGATCGGCACGCCGGCGGTGCGCAACCTGATCCGCGAGAATAAAATCCCGCAAATCAGCTCGATGATGCAGATGGGCCAGCGCTTCGGCATGCAGACCATGGAGGATTCGGTCAAGGCGCTGGTCAATCAGGGGCTGGTCGATCCGGTCGAGATGGAACGCTTCCAGATGCCGAGTCAGGAAAAAGCCCAGGCCAACGCCGCCGCGCATGCCGCCGCCGCCACGCCGGCCCAACCGACTCCCGCCGCCGCCCTGACGACCGCCTACAACGCCCCGCCTCCGGCGACGCCAGCGGCCGCACCGGCCCAGCCCACGGCTCCGGCCCAGCCGGCGGCACCGGCCCAGCCGGCGGCACCGGCCCAGCCGGCGGCGAAGCGCGGTGTCTCCAACTTCTTCCGGTAAGCGGAGTTTCCCGAGCATGTCCCAGTCCAAGCTCCTCCAATGGCTGATCGAGATGGTTCAGCGCAAAAGCTCGGACCTCTACATCACCTTCGGCTCGCCGCCGATGCTGCGCGGCGACAACGGCGTCGAGCCGGCGGACAGCACGGCGCTGGACGACGCCGCCATCGCCGGAGTCATCGCCGACTTCACCACCAACCAGCAGCGCGCCGATTTCGAGCGTGATTGCGAACTCAACATGGCGCTGGATCTCGGCGAGATGGGGCGCTTCCGCGTCAACATCTTCAAGCAACGCCAGCATAGCGGCCTGGTCATCCGCCAAATCACCACGCAGATTCCCAGTTTCGAGCAACTGCGCCTGCCGACGCTGCTGGGCGAGTTGTGCTGCGAAAAGCGCGGTCTGGTGATCGTCGTCGGCGCCACCGGTTCGGGCAAATCGACCTCTCTGGCGGCAATGATCGACTATCGCAACGCCAAGGATGTCGGCCACATCATCACCATCGAAGATCCGATCGAATATGTGCACGAGCACAAGCGCTGTCTGGTCACCCAGCGCGAGGTCGGCATCGATACCCACTCCTTCGAAGCGGCGCTGAAGAACTCGTTGCGCCAGAAGCCCGACGTCATCCTGATCGGCGAAATCCGCGACGCGACGACCATGGAATACGCCATGAACATCGCCGAAACCGGCCATCTCTGCCTGGCCACGCTGCACGCCAACAACGCCAATCAGGCCATCGACCGCATCCTCAGCTTCTATGACCGCGACGTGCATGCCCAGGTGCAGATGAACCTGGCGATGAACCTGCGCGGCATCATGTCGCAACGTCTGGTGCGCACCGTCTCCGGTGGGCGCGTCGCCGCGTTGGAAATCATGCTCAACCAGGGCCTGGTCAAGGAGTTGATCCGCAAGGGCGAGGTCAAGGAAATCAAGCCGGTGATGGCGTCGAACCAATCCTCGGGGATGCAGACCTTCGATCAGGCGCTGCTGGCCCTGTGGAAAACCGGCGAAATCGCCGAAGAGGTGGCGCTGGCCGAAGCCGACAACGCCGCCGACCTGAAAATGTCGATCCAACGCGAGAAAATGGGCGGCGCCGAGGGGCTGAAGGGCGTCGATACCTCGGCATTGGCGCTGGACTGAGGGAGCGGGGAAAGGCTGGGCTGCCGCCCAGACCTGCTTGGAGACGAGGTCTCCAAACCTCCGGGGGATGGATGAAAGGCTCTATTCGCGTTTTATCGGTATACGCGGTCGCAAGATGCGGATTTTCAGGGCGTACCGCGCTTAACGCGAATGTTGTCGTGCCCGGCCTTGTGCCGGGGACCCACGCCGACATGCACCTCCGGCTGAGTCAGGAGGCCGTCGTCTCGCCGAGCCACGTGGATGCCCGCGACAAGCGCGGGCATGACGATTTTTGGTTGTTGCGGAGCGGCAATCTGCATCGACAGCTAATGACACTCCCCCAACGCGAATTGATGAGCCCTATAATAAGAAATGGGGTTTGGGCGATAGCCCAATATTTCCCGACTCCGTCTCCGCCCCTACGCCGCCGTCTCCCGCTCCGACTCGCCGATGGCGTCAAGGAAGGCGCGTTCCAGGTTGAGGGCACGAAAGCGCTCTACCAACTCCGCCGGTTTGCCCAGATAGATCAGGCGGCCGCCATGCATGATGGCGATGCGGTCACAGATTTCCTCGATGTCGGCGAGGATGTGCGATGAGAAGAACACCGTGTTGCCGCTGTCGCGATATTCCAGCAGGCGATCCTTCAGCAAAATCCGCGCGCGCGGGTCGAGACCGCTCATCGGCTCGTCAAGAATAAGCAACGGCAGGCCGGTCAGCATGGTGCCAATCAAACCCAGCTTCTGCCCCATGCCCTTGGAATAGGTGCGCCCCTGGCGGTTGAGCGCCGCCGGATCGAAATCCAGCTGCTGCGCCAACTCCGCCGCCCGCTCGCGGTCGAGCGACAGGCCGTAATAGGACAGCGTCAGCGCCAGAAACTCCCAGCCCTTAAGCAAATGCGAAGGCAGGAATTTCTCCGGCAGATAGGCCAGCTTGGCCCGGCTGGCGGTCGTTTTGGTGGGCAGGCCGAACAGGCGGACATCGCCCTGCCCGCCGCCCAAACCCAGCAGCGCCTTGATCAAGGTGGTTTTTCCGACCCCGTTCAGGCCGATCAACCCGAAAATTTCGCCCGGCTCGACCGTCAGGTCCAGGCCAGAGAAGATCGTCCGCTTGCCGTAGCTGGCCGACAAGCCGCGAATTTCGATCGGTGCGTCAGTCATTGAATTGATCCATTGTCACCCGGCCCCATTCCCACATCGAAGGTCTCATGCGGCTTGAGCCGCACCCGCTGCACGGGTGGGCCGTCGATCTCGAACTCGACCATGTCGCGGCTGACCGCCACCACCCGATAGCCGTCGGATTGGATGCCCGGCCCCAGACGCTCGCCGTTCACCCACACCGTCCAGTGGGCGGCATCGGTGTAGAGCAACGCCGACAGCGCCAAGCTCTGCACCGCCGGTTTGGCGACGACGGCGCCGCCGGCAGCTTCTGTCGGAGCCGCCACCGCCGGCGCCCGGTCGAGCGCCCGGTTGATGTCGGTGACCTGATCCGCCGTGAACATCATCGACGGCAGCTTGACGGGTGCGGGTACGGGAACGGCTGGCGGCGGCGGAGAAGCCGGCACCGTGGCGGCGGCGGGCACGGGTTGCGCCCATACCACGGCGCCACCACAAACGGCGATGACGCCGCCAAGCAAAAGCATGCGGAGACGGATCACAATCCCTCCTTGGCTTGAACGGGGCGCCGCAAGGACAGAGCCTGGAACTGGACTTTTCCGGTGACGAAGACCTGCGGCTGGCCGTCACGAATCAATTGCAGGCTGGCCGGCGTCGGCTGCTGCATGCGCTCGAGGGTGAACGAGGTAAGGCTGTCGTCCGGCGAAATAGCCCCCACCGCCTCTTGCCAGAAGGCGACGAGATCACTGTCGAGGGCGCTTTCCCCCTCCAGTTCGATCGGCGCTTCCACGATTTGGAATGGGGTGTCGGCCAGTGGCGAGACAACCCCGGGCGCAAAGCGGAAATGCAGTCCAGTCAAGCGGTGCTTGGCGCGCAGGCCTTCGATGACCCGCACCAGTGTCACCCGATCCGACCGCGCCATCGCCGTCGGCCCGGCGAATTGCTCATAGGTGCGGTTCAGGTCGTCGAACGACGCCACATCGTCCCGCACCGAGGCGAGTTGGTGACGCAAATCGGCGACGCTGGCCCGGTTGGCGGTTAACTGGGCCAGTTGTTCGTCAAGGTCGTCGGAGAAAAAGCCCACGACGTACAGGATGACAAGTAAATCCACTATCAAGAAAGAGATGATGACAATCAACAAACGCGGCAGTGCTTTGATGGACTCGATATCGAACTTAAGGTCCAGGTCCATCATGCCTCCTTACGGATCGTGAAGACCGCCGTATTCTTATTGAGGTTGGCCCCCTTGGGATCGACCTTGTCCAGATTGCCCTCCATCACCTGATTATCCAGGATATTGGCGGGCATCGTGGTGATTTCCACTTTGTAGCGCGGATAGGCAACTTTCAGCCGATCTTGCAAATCCTTGGCCCGCGCCACGCTCTGTTCCAGGCTTGAACCGGCCCCCAACTCGACGGTGACGGTCAGTTCGAAGGTCAGCTTTTCGTCGATCGGCTTGGGCTTGGCAACCTGTCCGCGCGGTGCCGCCATGCCCGACGCCGGCCCCGCCGAGTCGGGTTTGGTCGCCAGATCGGCATAGGCCAGCTTGACCACGCGAACGTCGTCGCTCAACGAGGCTTGCAGCGGCAACAACAGCGTCGTCAGATCCACCGTGCGCCTCTGCCACGCCCCCCCGACCTTGCCCACGGCCTTCATCTCGACCACCGGATGCGGGAAAGCGGCAACCTTCCGCCGCTCGGCCGCCAATTGACGATTGACCGTGCTGGCCTGCGCCTCCAATCCGGCCAGATCGGTGAACTGCTGGTAATAGGTGCTGCCGGAATCGAAAACCACCCACAGCGTCAGAAGAGTCAAGGCAATGGCGGCAATTCCGCCGAAATACGTCAGTTTGTCGAACAGCAACCGCTTGCCGATGGCGGCGGTCGGCATAACCAAAGTCGGCTTTTTCTTTCCCGTCGCCCAGGCGGCATGCAGAAGATCGCCGTAAGGACTGCCTTCCGGCCCCACCTTGTCCAGCTTGATCTTTCGCCCGGCTTCAGCGGGAGTCAGCAGAGACACCGTGGTGGCGGGAATTTCGCGCTGCGCCATCGCCTCGCACAGCTCGCTCCCGGCCACCATGACGATGTCCAGGCGGCTACCTTCGACATAGCCCAAGCGCTTGATATAGCTGATGGAAGAGCGCAACTCGCGCTCGACCAGCTGGGCGACGACGTCGGCGGTGGTGTCTTCCGGCGGGCGCTGGGTCAGTCGGGTGACCACCAGACGCCCGTTGTTGACGAAAATCTGACGGAAGCCGCCGGTCACTTCGACGCTAATCAAGGCGTGCCAGCAGCGGTTTGGATCTTCATCGGCCGGAGCGGCGGGAGCCAGCGCCTTGGCCAGATCCACCGATTCCAGCGGCAGCAGGCAGAATCCGGTCACCGGATTGGCGAGGCTCTCGAGGAACTCGATCCACCGCAGCATTACCGGCGAGGTCGGCAGCGCCGCCATCAAGAAAGCGACCGTGCTGCCCTTGACGTCGCGGGCACGCTGGCGCAAGGCCGCCTTCATCTGCTCGGTCGGGAAGGTCATGTCCAACCGGCGGCGCAAGACTTTGAGTTCGTCGAGCGGCCCGACCTTGGGCAGGTTCTCCTCGCGGTACATCTGTTCCAGCACGTCAGCCAGAACCAGCAGAGGCGCCGACTTATCCGCGTTCAGGTAGCCGCGCAGGCTCTCCAGCCCCTCATCCATCTCGTCGATGGCAACGAACCACGCATCGGCAACGGCGCCGCGACGGAATTGCGCCATGACCGCGCCGTCATCGCCGATAATCAGGACGAAACGAGTGCCGCCACCCAGGCGCACCCCATCACCGCCCTTGCCGAACACCCGCTCTAATATCCTGGGAAAGCGCAGATCCACCTGTCCTACCCTAGCTTGCTGAAGCTGTTGTAAATCGGCCCCATGACGCCGGCCACAATCCACACCATCATCAGGCCGGCAAACGCCGTCAAGGCCGGTTCGATCATGGTGACCAGAGCATCCACGCTCTCGTCCACGTCCTTGTCATAGAACTCGGTCACGTTTTCCAGAATTTCCCCCAGACGACCGCTGTCTTCGCCGATCTTGACCATGCGGATGACCAGATTGGGGAATTCTCCGGTATCCTTCAAGCCCGCCGACAAAGGATTACCATCCTGCACATCGTTGCGTACCGCCCCCAGAGACTGGGATAGACACCGATTGGACACCACTTTCTGCGCCGTCTCCAGACATTCCAGGATGGGCACGCCGCTTTGGAACATTGTCGCAAAGAAATGTGAAAAACGCGACAACGCAATCTTGCGAATCAACATCCCGAATACTGGCAAGCGCAGAATAGCGTAATCGACGCGATAGGCGAAATCGGACGACATGCGAATCATCATTCGCATGGAAAAAAATATGACGAACGGCGTACCGGCCACGGCCCACCAGTAATTTTGCATGAAGTCGGATGTGGCGATAAGCGACTTCGTGATCGTAGGAAGTTCCTGTCCGCTGTTAACCAGGAATTCCACCACCTGAGGCACCACGAACAGCATCATGAAGGTGAACAGAGCGAACATCATAAACAGCATGATCAACGGATATCGGGTCGCTTTCTTGATTTTGGCAGAGACCGCTTCTGTCCATTTCAGATGCTTGACCAACTGAGTGAAGGACTCCGTCAGATTACCGCTCGCCTCGCCGGCGGCCAGAAGTGACTGGAACACCGTGCCGAAAATGCGCGGATGGCGGTTGAATGCCTCCGACAGCGACTTTCCTTCGGTGACGTCCTGGTGCACTTCGGCCATCACGTCGCGCAGGCGCCGCTGTTCGACCGAATCGCGGACATCGGCCAAGCCTTCGATCAACGACACGCCGGCGCCGATCAACTGCTGCAGATGCAGACAGACATGGATCAAATCGCGAGTCTTGATGCCGCCGCCCAGCACCGCCCAGAACTTCTTGCCAGCCTTGACTTCCGAGGCGGTAATCAGCTCCATGCCGCCTTGCTTCAGGCGCTGGTGTAGTTCCAGCTCGTTGTTGGCGTTCAACTGCCCGGCGACCTTGCGGCCGCGGAGATTGATGGCCTTGTAATTGTAAACAGCCATGCCTCATCCGCCCTTTACAGCCGCTCGGTAACGTCGACGCTACGCATCAAGCTCTCAAGACTGATGATGCCCATGAGAATCTTGCTGATGCCATCATCGGCGATGGGGACGTAGCCGAACTTCTGCGCCTCGATGCGCACCTTGTTGAGCGAGGCGCCGGAGAGGATCAATTCGTCGAGCTCCTTATTGACCGGCAGAATTTCATGCACGGCGACACGGCCGCGATAGCCGGTGAAGCGGCATAACTCGCAGCCGACGGTGGCGCCGACGTCCGGCGGGTCGGCGGGATCGACGCCGAAGATGCGGCATTCCTCGGCAGTGGCCACACGCGGGGTCGAGCAGGTGCATAGCTTGCGCGCCAGACGCTGGGCCAGGATGCCGATGATGTTGCTCGACAGCAAACCGTGGTCGAGCCCCAGATCGTGCAGGCGCGGAATGGCGCCGGCGGCATCGTTGGTGTGCAGGGTCGAAAACACCTGGTGGCCGGTCATCGAGGCGCGCAGGGCCATGCTGGCGGTCGCCTGATCGCGGATTTCGCCGATGAAGATGATATCGGGATCCTGACGCAACAGCGCGCGCACGCCGTCGGAGAAGTTGAGGCCGGTGCCTTCGCGCACCTGCGCCTGACGAATCAGCGGCAGTTCGTACTCGACCGGGTCTTCGAGCGTCATGATGTTGCGCTCAAGCGAGTTGATATGATTGAGGATGCCGTACAACGTCGTCGTCTTGCCCGACCCGGTCGGGCCGGTGACGATGATAATACCCTCGGGGCGCTTCAGCATCTTGTTGAGCAAAGCGATGTTGTTGGGGCTCAGGCCCAGCGACTCGATGGACAGCAGGGCGCCGCTTTTGTCCAGAATACGGATGACGATGTTCTCGCCATGCACGGTGGGCAAGGCGGCGACGCGGAAATCGACCTTACGCTGGCCCATGAGAAAGCCGAAGCGGCCGTCCTGCGGGTTCAGCTTGTCGGCGATATTCATCCCCGAGACGATCTTGAGGCGGTGGGAAATCGCCGGCCAGTGGTCCTTGTGGAAGGTTCGCACCTGGTTCATCACGCCGTCGATACGATAGCGCAGGCGCAGGAAGCTGCCTTCCGGCTCGAAGTGGATGTCCGACGCCCCGGTCTTCACCGCATCGAGCAGGATGGCGTTGACCAGACGGACCAGCGGGTGGACGTAGCCGTCGCCCGACAGCGCCGACACCGAAGTGTCGTGATGGCCGGTCTCCAGCTCGCGCAGAATGCCGTCAATCGAGAATTCGTAGCCGTAATACTGGTCGATGGCGGCGGCGATTTCCGTCTCGGAGCAGACCAGCGGAATGATCTCGCAACCGGGCGGCAGATAGCGCCGCGCCTGATCCAGCGCCAGCACGTCGTAAATATCGGCCATCGCCAGACGCAGCGAATTGCCGTCCAGCGACACCGGCAGCACCCGGTAGCGCTGGGCCATTTCCTTAGGGAAACGGCTGACCATCTCGGGCTCGACGACCGTCGCCTTAGGGTCAAACCGCTCGAAACCGGAGCTTGACGCCAGCACCGCCGACAGCGCCGATTCGGTGATGAAGCCCAAATCGACCAGCAAATTGCCAAGCAGCTTGTTGGAGCGCTTCTTTTCGTACAGCGCGACCTGCAACTGATCCTTGGAAATCAGTCCCAGCTCGACCAGCTTGTCGCCGATACGGGCCATGCCGGCCACCGGCGGCGGACCACCGGAGGGCGCGCCACCACCACCGTCGAGCTTGCCGCCGCTGGGCGGAGGCGGCAAGGAGGAGGCGGCGGGAGTTGGTTCGACTGCGGCTGGCGGCGCCACCCTTACCGGCGCCGATGGCACGGCGGCGGGCGGTTCCTCGGCCAGCGGTCCAGTGTGAAGAGCGGCCAGCGCCCGGAAGATTGGCGGCGGCTCGTCAGCCGCGGCGGAAGCGGGAGTCACCG
>DATGZW010000017.1:0-4905 GCA_035297005.1 Patescibacteria group bacterium | reverse complement strand
TGTCGCGCGCCGACTGGACGGCATCGGCGGCGTTGGACAGCAGGTTGATGACCACTTGTTCCAACTGCACCGGCCGTCCGCGCACGGCGCAAGGAACCTCGGGCAGCAAGACGCCGACGGCAATTTCGTTGGCCAACATCTGTGGTTCCATCAGCTCGACGGCCAATTGCAGCGAGTTGCGGGCGTCGAAGATCACCACCTCGCCGGTGTCCTTGCGGCTGAAAATGCGGATGTGGTCGATGATCTCGGCCATGCGGCTGGCCTGGGCGGCGACCAGGGCGAACTGCTTGACCTGATAATCCTGGCTGGCCTTGCCCCGTCCGATCAGCATCAACGCGCCCTCGGCGGCCATGCGCACGATATTGGTCGGCTGGCTGAGTTCATGCGCCATGCCGGCGGCCATTTCGCCCAGCGTCGCCAGCTTGGCGGTTTGCACCAGTTGGGCATGCACCTGCTTGCGTTCGGTGATGTCGCGGATCACCACCTGACGGGCATGCACGCCGTGAAAGACGATCGGCGCAGCGGTGACTTCGGCGACGAAGACGCTGCCGTCCAGTCGTGACAATTGCTCTTCGACGGCCCGGCCCAACGGATCGTTGGGGTCGCGGGGCGGCAGCGTGCCGTCGCTGTCGTCGGGCTGCATCAAATCGAGAATGCGCTTACCGACCAGCGGCATGTGGGTGGTGGCGCGGAACAGCGCATTGGCCGCCGAATTGGAAAAGATGACGATGCCTTGGGTGTGGACGACGATGGCGTCGGGCGACAATTCGACCAGCGAACGATAGCGACCCTCGGATTCCTTCAACTCGCGCTCGGCGCGGCGCCGCTCGAACTGCATGCGCTGCATGCCGATGCCATAGGCGACATTGCGCGCCAGATTTTCCATCAGGCGGATTTCGTGGTCGTCATAGACGGTGCTGTCAGCGGTATAGAGGTGCAGGACGCCGATCACCCGGCTCTCGACCTCCAACGGCAGCGACAACGAAGCGCGGAAGCCGCGCCGGTGGGCGGCCTCGCGCCAGGGGACATAGTTGTCCGAGCGGTCGGCATAGGCGACCTGAACCTTGCCGGTGCGGATGGCGACGCCGGTCGGGCCACGGCCCCGGTCGCTGGTGTCGCTCCAGGTGATGCGGGCCTGCGAGATATAGCCGTTGTCGGCGCCAAAGCGCGCCACCGGCCACACCGAGCGTTCCTCGTCATGCTGGACATAGCCGACCCAGGCGAACAGATAGCCGCCGACCTCGACGACGATGCGACAGATGTCGTTGAGCAATTGCTGCTCGTCGGTGGCGTGGATCAGCGCTTCGGTGGCGCGGGTCAGGGTGGACAGGGCGCGGTTGACTCGCAGCAGCTCAGCTTCCCGTTCCTCGGTGGCGGGTGGGTCTTGGTGAGGCAAGAGCGAAGACTGCGTGGCCATGTCCATGTGCGTTCGCCCACCATCCGCCGAAATCCGCGAGAGGTCGCGGGGTCGAGCCTTGCTAATCCGACAAGCTACAGGGACTTGTCTATCCTGAATATCATCCTGAAGATTTCCCCGCCTAATACCGCCGTATCAGGGTGTAACCAGGGGATGCAGGAATTCGTCGTCGCCAATCTCGCGTAGCGCGCGGGTGGGGCGGCCCTCGTCATCGAGGAAGCCATGCCTGGCCAGCGCCCCGACCACCTTGAGGAAATGCTGGCGGTTGTGCGGGCGATCATAGCCTTCCAGCCAATTCTGTTCCAGAAAAGCGAGAATCGCCGGCTGCCCCAACTCGGCTTCCCATAGGATGCCCAGCAGCGAGGTCAGCGATTCTTCCATCTCGCGTTCCAGGCCGAACACGCTCATGACCCGGTCGGCATCCTCGCGCCGCCCGGTCTCGGGTCCGGCGCCCAAGCCGAAATCCCACACGGTGCGGCGTTCGCGGGCGCAGAGTTGCAGATGCGCCACTTCGTGGATGATGACGGACGGTTCCATGCGCACCCGCACCGAGTACCCGTCCCAGGTGAAGCCGGCGGTCGGTGGTTCGTCGATGACGCCCATGTCGAACTCGCGCAGCAACGCCACCGCCTGGTGGTGATAGGCGGGATCCTGTGACAGCGACAAATCATCGCCATCGACGACGGCAAGGCTGGCGGCGATGCGGCGAAACACTGTCTGCGCCAGCGGATGCTCGGCCAGGCCCTGGTCGAAGCGGTCGAGGGTGGCGGGCAGGTCGAGCAGGGGAATGGGGGTGAGAATCATGTCAGCCGTCTTGCCTCTTCCGAATTTTGCCACTTTTGACGCATAGTCTGCCGGATGCCAAGGGGCCGATTGCCCCAACCCGGAGGTTTTGCCGTGTTTCGTTCGTTCATACGTCTTTTCGCCATTGCCGCCGTGACCCTGGTCACCGCATTTCCGGCTTGGGCCACGCCGGTTTCGGTCGCCGATTTGCTGGACGCCAAGACCAATTTTGCCGCCGATTTCTATCTGCTGTCAGGCAGCAAGGGCGATTATCGCGGCAGCGTCGTCCATGCTCCGGGCCGCGAGCGCCGCGAGTTCGACACCGCCACCGGCCATCAGGCCTTGCTGCTGCGCCGCGATATCGACGAGGCAACGATGCTGTGGCCCGAACGCAAATGGTTCGTCACCACCAGCTTCACCTCTGCCGCCGCGATGGCGGGCCTGACTGGTGGAATCGAAGGCGTGATGCTCGACCGCAAGGCGGCGGGCAAGGAAACCATCTCGGGCGAACCCTGTGCCCGTTACGACGTCAACGGCACCAGCGACCAGGGCGGCGAGTTTCATGGCCGCATGTGGATGACCCGGGACGGCATATTGATGAAGGCCGCCGGCACCCTGAACTTCCAGGGCCGCGAGACCAAGGTCGAAACCGGCCTGCTCAACCTGCAACGGATCACGGCGGATCCCACGGCCTTCGTTCTGCCGTCCGATTACAAGGGGTTGCCGCTCGACTTCACCAAGCTGGGGATCAAAATGCCGCATTGAGGCTGGCGGCGCAGCAGAACCCACAGAATGCCCAGCAGCACCAGCGGCCCTGGCTGAAAGCCGAGGCTGTTGGCGAAGGGGGCGCTGGCGAACGGTAACAGCAACCCGGCGACACAGGCCAGACGCTCGAACGGCCGCCAGCCGCCGGTTTGGGCCTCGCCGGCCAGCCAGGCCAGCGGCAACGCCAGCAAGGTCAGGTCGTAGATATAGCCGAACGGTGTCGCCAGCAGCCCGCCGACGATCAGCACCGCTGCTTTCAACCGGGTCGCCCCGCCGGGGCGGTTCCAGGTCCAGGCGATGGCGGTCAATGCCCCCAGGCTGACGGCGGCTTGCCCCGCCCAAGCCGTGCCGATGCCGCCGCCCATGACGCGCAGGGCGGCGAAGGTGGTCGGCATGATGCTCCACGGGTTGTCGCCGCTCTCCAGCGCGCTGCGGGCCAGGGCCGAGCCTTGGCTGGCAAAGGCGATCCAGGCGTCCAGGCCGAACAGCGCCGTGCTGACGGCGATCATCGCGCCGCCGCTGAGCAGTGCCGCGCCAATGGCCCGCCATTGCCGCCCGGCCAGCAAAGCCAGTCCCACTGGCAGCGCCAGATGCGGCTTGTAGGCGGCTAATCCGAACAAGCAGCCGGCCAGCAGCGGGCGGCGCTCCAACAGTTCCAGCCCGCCGCCGATCAAGCCGGCAGTAAGGAAGCCGTTCTGCCCGAACAGAGCGTTGACGAAGCTGGCCGGCCACGCCAAGCCGATGGGAATGGCGATGGCGTCTCCGCCCAGGGCGCGGCGCAGCACCCATAGAAAGGGCAGGGCGGTCAGGCTGAGCCATAGCAGATAGGCGGGGATTGGCGGCAGCCGCGACAACGGCGCCACCGCCAGCAGGAAACTGGGCGGGTAATACCAACGTAAGGTGGGGATATGTTCGCGCTGCGCGGCGGTCAGCGGGCCGTACAGGCGCTGTTGGGCGTCGTGGAAGATGGGGGCGCTGGCCTTCTGATCGAACAGCGCCGCGGCGGGCAGGCGGTCGAGCAGCATCGAGGCGGCGTAGAAGGCGTCGAAGTCCTTGGTCGAGAACTCGTCATCTCCGGCGGCGACCGCCTGGAAGGCCAGCATATGGATGGCGACGATGATGCCGACATAGGCGCCGATGGCAACCCAGCACAGCAACAGCAAACGGCGCCGTGCCAGGGACGGCGGCGGCGCCTTAGTCATTACCAGGTGCGGACGCGGCCGACATCCACATGGACGAAGTTCGACGAGGGATACTGGCCGACGCCACCCAGGCGCAGGCTTTTGGCGGCGCGGCCGATGGTGCGGACCTGCATGCCTTCGATGCGGATATCGACGGCTTTGCCTTCCATGTGCAGGCTATGCGCGGCGACGCCGTCGGTCATCGACGCCAGCATGGCGTTGGTATGCGGCGACCGATAGCCCGACACGATTTGCAACGGCTTGTGGGTGCCCAAGCGGTTATGCAGCACGCACAGCAAATCGGCGACCTGGGGATCCATCTGGTGGATGTCGCCCGAATAATGGTCGCGCAGGATGTGATTGATCTGGCGCATCGCATTGGGCTGATAGCGGCCGTCATGCCAATAGACGGTCTTCAGGCTTTCGCCGGTATGGATATTGTTCAGGAACACCGAGCGTTCCATGCGGGTGCGAATCGCCGCCTGCACGGGCGTGGTGGCCAGAGTGGAGGCGGTTAACGCCGCACTCATGGTCAGGAACGAACGACGACTTAGCATTGCGCACCGGGCCGGTCGAACATATCCATACTTTTTCCCCAAAGGTCGTAACGCCTATTACCCTTGTCAATACCACTTCCTTAGGGGACGCGGCAACCCTCGCAAACGGTTTTCGCCAGCGCGGATGTGTCACGCGCAACAGTTTTGACGACGGGGTCAGGTGACGCCAGAGCAGCCGACAGACGTTGGTCGCGTCCGTAAA
>DATGZW010000016.1:0-4083 GCA_035297005.1 Patescibacteria group bacterium | reverse complement strand
GTTGATCACCACAGGCAGCGGATTGAGACAGGCCACCGGCGCCTCCGTCATGAAAAGGCCGGCTGGAAGGCGGCTTCGCCGCCCTGCGCTGCCGACCAGTAGGGAGACATCGCGCGCAGCTTTTCGATGATCGCCGGCATGGTGGCGATCACCTGCTCGACATCTTCGTCCAACGTGTCGCGCGACAACGAGAAGCGGATCGCCCCATGCGCCGAGGTGAAGGGCACGCCCATCGCCCGCATCACATGCGACGGTTCCAGCGAGCCCGAGGTGCAGGCCGAACCAGACGACGCGGCGATACCGGCCCGCGACAGCATCAACAGAATCCCCTCACCCTCGACGAAGGCAAAGGCGATGGTGGTGGTGTTGGGCAGGCGCTGCTCGACGTCGCCGGTCACGACCGCCGCCGGGATGCGGGCCAACAGCTCGCGCTCCAGCCGGTCGCGCAGGCTGCGGACGCGGGTGTTCTCGTCGATCATCGAGGCGAAGGCCATCTCGGCGGCCTTGCCCAAACCAACGATGCCGGCGGTGTTCTCGGTGCCGGCGCGGCGGCCGCGTTCCTGGTGGCCGCCACGGAACAGCGGACGGAACTTGATACCGCGCTTCAGGTACAAGGCGCCGATGCCCTTGGGACCGTGCAGCTTGTGGCCCGACAGCGACAACATATCGACCGCCGAGTTGGACAGCCGCAGCGGGATCTTGCCCACCGCCTGAACGGCGTCGGTGTGGAACAGGATGCCGAACGGCTTGGCCATCTGGGCCAGTTGCTCGATGGGGAAGATGGTCCCCGTTTCGTTGTTGGCCCACATGATGCTGACCAGGGCGACACGGTCGGACAGCGCCTTTTCATAGGCGTCGAGGTCGAGCTGGCCCTTGTCGTTCACGGGGATGACGTGGACGGTGTAGCCTTCGTGCTTGGCCAGGAATTCGCAGACCGTCAGCACCGCGTGGTGTTCGACCGCCGAGGTGATGATCTCGCGCCGCTCGGGCAGCGAGCGGATCGCCGAATAGATCGCCGTGGTGTCGGATTCGGTGCCGCCCGAGGTAAACATGATCTCGGTGTCATGCGCGGCGCCCAGCAGCTTTTGGATCTGCTCGCGGGCTTTTTGGATGCGCGGTCCGACCCCGGCGCCGATCGAATGGATCGACGACGGATTGCCGAACTGCTCGGTGAAGAAGGGCAGCATCTCGGCAACCACTTCCGCCGCGCAAGGCGTGGTGGCGTTGTTGTCGAGATAGACCGCGCGAGGGGAGGCAGTCGTTGCAGCGGACATGTGGAGCCCTCCCCTCACGCGGCCTGGGCGGGGATAACCCGCACAGGCTTGCCAAGCGCCGTCATCAGCCGTTCCTGCACACCCGACAGGGTGATGCTGGACATTTGGCAGCCGACACAGGAGCCATGCAGATTGACGAAAACCGAGTCGCCGTCGATATCGACCAGTTCGATATCGCCGCCATCGCGTTGCAGCATCGGCCGCATTTCTTCGATGGTGGCGGTGATCACCCGGATCTTTTCGAGGTTGGTCATCGTCTTATGGACTGGGGCCGAGGGCGCCACCGGACAGGAGGGGGCAGGTATCGTGTCAATGACACCCTCGGCCGCCATGGCCGACAGTACTTCAGAAAGACATTCCTCGATTTTCTCGTGGCACGTCTTGCAGGCACCGCCGGCTTTTGTGTAGTTCGTGACCTGCTCAAGCGAGGTCAATTGATTGACGCGCACCGCGCGTTCGATCATTCCGTAATCGATGCCGAAGCATTTGCAGATCAAGGCACCGTCTTCATGCTGGTCTTCGGCCCACACTTCGCCGCGATAATTGGCGATGGCGGCGCGCAGAGCTTCGGCGCCCATCACCGAGCAATGCATCTTCTCGGGCGGCAGGCCATCCAGATAGGCGGCGATATCCTGATTGGTGACCTTCAGCGCGTCGTCCAGGGTCTTGCCGATGATGATTTCGGTCAGGGCCGAAGACGAGGCGATGGCCGAACCGCAGCCAAAGGTCTGGAAACGCGAGTCGACGATGGTGTCGGTGTCGGGATCGACCTTGAGGAACAGCTTCAGCGCGTCGCCGCAGCTAATCGAGCCGACCTCGCCAATCCCGTTGGCGTCTTCGAGAACGCCGGCATTCGACGGCTCAAAGAAGTGACGCTTCACCTTCTCGGAATAATTCCACATGCCCCAAAACTCCTAGCAGAATGACTTGCCGCACCCGCAACTGGACTTGGCGTTGGGGTTGTGAAAGACGAAACCGGCACCCGACACGTCTTCGACAAAGTCGATCTCGGCGCCTTCCAGCAACGGCTGACTGGTCTGGTCGATGAAGACCTTGACGCCGGAGCAGTCGACAACCTCGTCGCCATCCTGGGGCTCAATTTCGAGGCCCAATTTGTACTGGTAGCCGGAGCAGCCTCCGGTTTCGACGGTGATGCGCAATCCGGCGACGGCCTCTTGGGCGTCTGCCAACACGCGGCGTACAGCGTCAACGGCATTATCGGTGAGAGCGAGCATTAGTCGATCCTCCTGAGCAGGCTTGGCCCACGCAAGGGAAGGAAAGCAAGCTTCATGCCAACGTCTAATGCATTGATATCTATGAGATGTCGTTATGTCGCAGATGCGACAGGCGGGGCGATTGTCGGATTGGCGACAGGTTTTCCCTGTCGGCATTCGCCCCGCCGCAGCGGGTTAGAGCGCCACCTGGGCGCCCAACTCGATGACCCGATCCACCGGCAGACGGAAGAAGGCGGCGGCGGAGCCGGCATTGCGCGACATCGCCATGAACAACTGCAAGCGCCATGGCGACAGCGCCGGCTCAATGCCCGGCACCAGGGTTTCACGGCCCAGGAAGAACGAGGTGTGCTCCATGTCGAAAGCCACCCCCTGCCCGCCCAGCTCGTTCAGCATCTTGGGCAAATCGGGCTGTTCCTTGAAGCCATAGCGGGTCCAGACGCGATAGAAGCCCTGCCCCATGTCCTTGACCAGCACCCGATGCTCGACCGGGATGAAGGGCACATCCTCGGTACTGACGGTCAGCACCAGCACCCGCTGATGCAGCACCGCGTTATGGCGCAGGTTATGCACCAGCGCATAGGGCACCCCATGCTTGCTGCCGGTCAGGAACACCGCCGTGCCCTCGATGCGGCGGCATTCGGTGGCGTCGATCGTTTCGATGAAGCGTTCCAGAGTGCCGCTGGGTTGCGCCAGGGTGTCCAGCAACGCCTCGCGGCCACGCTTCCAGGTGGACATCAGCAGGAACGCCGAGGCTCCGGCAGCCAACGGGAACCATCCGCCATCGGCGATCTTGAGCAAGTTGGAGCCGAAGAATGCCAGATCCACCACCAGCAGCACACCGACGATGGGCAGGCTGACCGCCCGCCGCCAGCCCCAGATATGGCGCATGACGAAATAGGCCAGGATGGTGGTGGTGGCCATGGTGCCGGTGACGGCGATGCCATAGGCGGCGGCCAGATTGGACGAGGATTTAAAGCCAGCCACCAGGATCACCACGGCAACCAGCAGAGTCCAGTTGATCTGCGGAATGTAGATCTGCCCCATCGCCGTGGCCGAGGTATGGCGCACCTCCATGCGTGGGCAATAGCCCAGTTGGATGGCCTGACGGGTCAGCGAGAACGCCCCCGAAATCACCGCCTGACTGGCAATCACCGTCGCCACCGTCGACAGCAGCACCAGCGGCAGCAGCCCCCAGGCCGGAGCCAGCAGGAAGAACGGGTTACGCACCGCTTCGGGATCGCTCAACAGCAGCGCGCCCTGACCGAAATAGTTCAGCACCAGCGACGGCATGACCAAGGCGAACCAGGCGATGCGGATCGATTTCTTGCCAAAATGACCCATGTCGGCATACAGCGCCTCGGCCCCGGTCAGCGCCAGCACCACCGCGCCCAAGGCGACGAAGGCCCGCCAGCCGTGATGGATGAAAAAGCCGACGGCATAGCTGGGATCAAGCGCCTGCAACACCTGCGGCGATCCCGCGATCTGCACCCCGCCCAGCACGCCGATGCAGACGAACCACAACCCCATGATCGGGCCGAACAGCGTGCCGATATCCTGGGTGCCGCGTCGCTGGG
>DATGZW010000015.1:0-3686 GCA_035297005.1 Patescibacteria group bacterium | reverse complement strand
CCAATGGGGTGTTCGGCTCAGATATTGATAGCCGGCGGTGGTGGCCCATCGGAACGGGACAGGATTGGCTTCCAGGCCGGCGGTTCGAAACCAAGCGACTGCTCGACCCCGTTGGCCCATTCCTGAAGCATGCGTTCACCGACGATGGCGAATTCCGGGTGATCGGCCATATAGCGGCGCATCTCGGTCGCTGTCTCGGACACCGCCGTGGCGACCTCCTCAAAGACCTGCTTGGCGCGCTTGGGCGTCAGGCCGCACCGCAGGGTGCCGACGGCGGTCAGCTTCTTGCTGTTCGGCCACCGCGTGGACCCGCCCAGAGTCAGCGCCATTGAATCCTTTGGCAAGTAAACGGTGGTGGTAACGATGTCGTAGACCGGAGCCAGCCGGGGAGTGCCCAGCACATCGTCATAGATCAGCGCGAAATTCTTCAGATGGGCGTCGCCGTTCCGCAGGGCGCAGTTGACCGCAAACAAGATGAACAGCTTCTCCAACTCGGCAGCCCGCGTGTCGCCGGGGATGAAGTCCCCCAACCGCTTGAACAGCACGCTCTCATAGCCGCCCTTGTACTTGTCGGCGGTGCCCCGGGCGTTCAGGGTGCAGAAATCCTCGACACCAAGATACGAGCCGTCGGCGCGCAGGTCAAAGCGGTCGATCACCAGGGCCGCGCCATCCTCGGCCAGCCTGAAACGGGGGACTTCCAGACCGCCAATCCGGGCCAGGCGCTCGGCCACCCGCAGGCAGAAATATTCGTTGGCGGCCAGTTGCGGATATTCGGACGGATCCCACAGCTTGATGATGTGGGTGGCCCCTCGGAGGCTGGTCGATGACCGCCCCATAGCCCCGGCCAGGACGGCGGAATCCTGCCCGTCACGGATCATCACCTTGGGCTGCACGCCGGAGACCCCGGAATACGCGGCGAACTTCTCCAACAGGTAGGAGAACAGGTCTCGGTCCCGGCGATGGGATAGGATTTCATCCACCGCCTGGAACGGCACTGCTTCGTCCAGCGCGGCGGCGGCGGCGGTGTAGCGCAGGCGGCCAACCTGTGACCGACCGACGATGGAAAGCAGGTCGAAGTCGTCGAAGGTCCCCGTCGCCTTGGCAAACGCCAGCCGCAGCCGTTCCCGCAGGGCACCCTCGGGCATGTTTTGCTCGAAGATGGGATGGATGCCCCAGGCGTGATCCCATGACGCCAGCCGGACAGGCATCGTCATCGACACGGCGCGGTGGGGATCGATACCCTCGGCGTAGGCGAAGGCGCTGCCGCGCTCTCCATGGCGGTCCAGCAATCCGGCAGGCTGGTTGTCGGCCCAGACCCGAATCATCGCCCATCCTCCTTCCGCAGGTCTTCCAAGGTCGGGCGCCCGAGGTTGGCCGCCGTCAATCGCAGGTCCAGGCCCAACGCCGATAGGATCTGCATGACCTTGTTGTAGCCCAGTTCACGCATGGCGCCCGTTTCCAGCGCGGCAATCGTCGCCCGGCTCACCCGAGAGCGTGCGGCCAGTTGAACCTGGGTCAATTTGGAGGCCTTGCGGTGGGTGGCGATCTCTTCGCCGATGGTCAGCAGGTCCAGCATGATTATCTCATATATCAGACAGAAGCGGCATGAGACGATGTCGCGTCTAGTATGTAAGGCATTTGGCAAAATGAGCAAGTCTCATATACAAGACTACTTCCCGGACACTGGGGCAGTTGTCTGATGCATGAGATAAAATGGGGTGCACCGAAAATGGGTGGAGCGACGCGCAGGCGGAGAAGCCAAGTCCCCAACCCGACGTACCGGAGGGGACATCGGGCACGAGCCACGGCCATCATGGGCGTAAACAGCATCCCAAGGACGCCTCCGATGGCGACGGCCGAGGCAAACGCATCCGTCAGCCAAGCCGCACCACCGGAATGTCTGACCACACCGTCGTCCACGACGGCGACTTCGCTCCGCGCCGCATCCCCCAAGAGGCATCCAGGGCAGCCATGCCGAAGCGGACGGCATCGCGTCCGAACCGGCCATTGGCGGCGTCGAGCGCCGCCATCAGCTTGTCCGAGCGCCGCGAAGGCGGCGGAGAGAACAGGTCGCGTGGAACATCGTCCGGCCGCGCGAGGTCGATCAGCAGAACGCCCGCCTTGCGCCATTCGTAGCCCTCGGACCAGATCGTCTCCAGCCCCTTGACCGCGGCGCCGATGACATGAGGCGTCGAGGCGGTCGGCGACACAAGGCGGACCGTCGTCGTCGGCGACCGTTGCGGCTGCTCGCGGCGGAAGCGGTCGGTCTGGATGAACACCTGTGCCGCCCCGGCGACAAGGCCATCGCGGCGGATCTTCTCGGACGCCCGCGTGGCAAAGGCGACCACCGCGTCGCGGACGTCGCCGAAGCGGGTGGTGGCCTCACCGAAACTCCGCGAACAGCAGCAGGTTTTGCGGTCGGCGGGTTCCGTGTCCAGGTCATGCACGGCACGGCCCCGCAGTTCCAGCACGGTGCGCAAGCCCACCGCCCCCTTCGCCTGCCGCACCCATGTGTCGTCGGCGCAAGACAGATCCCAGGCGGTGCGAATGCCGTTCAGCCGGCAGGCGCCCGCCCACTGGCCGCCGACGCCCCAGACGTCGCCGACGTCGGTCCGCCGCAACGCCGCCTCGATCCATTCCGGGTGGTTGGCAAGGTCGAGGACGCCATCGGCCTTGGCTGACTTTTTGGCCAGGCGGTTGGCGAGTTTTGCCAGCGTCTTCGTCTTCGCCACGCCGATGCTGACCGGAATGCCCGTCCACCGCCGCACCGTCGCCCGCAGCTCCCGGCACCATGCCGTCAAGTCTCCGACGCAAGCCATGTCGTCCAGGTCCAGGAAGCTCTCATCGATGCTGTAGACCTCGACGGCAGGCGCATGGTCGGCCAGAACGGACATGACGCGGGCGCTCATGTCGCCGTACAAAGCGTAATTGCTGCTGAGCATGACCAGGCCGTGGCTGTCGATGAAATGGCGGATTTTGAAGGCGGGTTCTCCCATGCCAACCGGCAGTGCCTTGGCCTCGTTGGAGCGGGCCACCGCGCATCCATCGTTGTTGGACAGAACGACGACCGGCTTGCCCTCCAGAACCGGCCGGAAGAGGCGCTCGCAGCTCACATAGAAATTGTTGCAGTCCACAAGGCCGAAGACCGGCATGGCGGACCTACCGTTTGCACAGGTTGGTCAGCGACCAAGTGACGACGCCCCAGATCCGCACGCCTTCGGCGGGGTCGATGGGGAGCGGCGGGAAGTCGGGGTTGGTTGGCGCGAGGAACCATTGCTCACCGTCGCCACAGATCAGACGCTTCACGGTCAGCCCATCGGCGATGGTTGCCACCACCACGTCACCGGCCATCGGCTCAAGGCTGCGGTCGACCACCAGGAGATCGCCGTCATGCACCCCGGCCTCTTGCATGCTCGGTCCGTCGGCGCGGCAAAAGAATGTCGCGGCCGGCCGGCGGACCAGCAGAGCATGGACGTCGAGAGCCCCCTCAAGATGGTCGTCGGCGGGGCTTGGAAATCCGGCGGGAACCCGGGTGTGAACGGCTATGAGAATCCGAGCTTATTTGGCGGCGTGACTACCGACGGCATGACCGCTGTGGAGGACTGTCTACGGTACCACGACGAGGGCCCCGCCCCCGTAGCGGAGCGCCCTTGGCGCGCAGCGCAGCGAAGGGGGCGGGAGGCGCC
>DATGZW010000014.1:0-5838 GCA_035297005.1 Patescibacteria group bacterium | reverse complement strand
CGGACGGCACCCGCGACGCATCGGCCACGCCCTTGTACAGGACCCAGCGGCGCGTACGGCGGCCGGCGACGGCCTTGCGCTCGATGAAATAGCGGTTGCCCTGCTGGTCGGTGCCGACCAGTTTGCCCTTGGCCCAGGTGAACAGGAGAGTCCCGATGCTCATCTTTTAATCCTTGCGCGCGGACGGACATTTTTCACGTTGGGGCGAATATGACAAATGCGGACACAGCCGTCCAGAGCCCAGGCCATTTTCCGCCGACTCGTTTGAGGTCTATCCGATACGAACACAATATGATGTGTTCCGCATGCGGAATGACGCAAAATGTCGTTGAACTACGGACGGCTCCTGGCATACCCTGCGGCTCTGTCCACACGATGCCACCACATATAGTGCACTCCACCGCCTCGCCTGAAGGCACCGGAGTTGCGCCGGTGTCTCGTGGCGGACATCCGTCCAATTTGGGGTGAGGATCCGATGCGTATCAAACGTCATTTCACGTCGACCGGCAAAACTGCCTATGATGGCGTGGATTTCCGTACCGCAATCAGCGAGATCCGCAATCCCGATGGGTCGGTGGTGTTCTCTCAATCCGACATCGAGGTTCCCGCCGACTGGTCCCAGGTCGCCTGCGACGTCTTGGCGCAAAAATACTTCCGCAAGGCCGGCATCCCCGCCGCCGAGACCCTGGTGCCAGTTGCCGAGGACGGTATTCCCGAATGGCTGTGGCGCAAGGCGCCCGCCGCCGGGCAGACCGTCAAAACCACCGGCGAGACCTCGGCCAAGCAGGTCTTCGACCGCATGGCCGGCACCTGGACCTATTGGGGCTGGAAGGGCGGCTATTTCGACACCGAAGCCGACGCCCAGACCTTCTTCGATGAAATGCGCTATATGTTGTGCCGCCAGATGGGCGCTCCCAACAGCCCGCAGTGGTTCAACACCGGCCTGCATTGGGCCTATGGCATCGACGGCCCCAGCCAAGGCCATCATTATGTAGACTTCAAGACCGGCCAACTGGTGCGTTCGGAAAGCTCTTACGAGCATCCGCAGCCGCATGCCTGCTTCATTCAGTCGATCAGCGACGATCTGGTCAATGAAGGCGGCATCATGGATCTATGGGTCCGCGAGGCGCGTCTGTTCAAGTATGGCTCGGGCACCGGCACCAACTTTTCGTCGCTGCGCGGCGAGGGCGAGCGCCTGTCCGGCGGCGGCAAGTCGTCAGGGCTGATGAGCTTCCTCAAGATCGGCGACCGCGCCGCCGGAGCCATCAAATCAGGCGGCACCACGCGCCGCGCCGCCAAGATGGTGGTGGTCGATGCTGACCATCCCGACATCGAGAAATTCATCAACTGGAAGGTCGTCGAGGAGCAGAAGGTCGCCGCCTTGGTTGCCGGCTCGCGTCTGGCCGACCAGAATCTGAACGCCGTGATGGCCGCCTGCCGCGCCTGGGACGGCGCCGCCGACAGCGACGACCGCTGGAACCCCAAGGTCAACAAGGCGCTACGCAAAGCCATCATCGACGCCCGCCGCGCCCAGGTGCCGGAAAACTACATCCAGCGCGTCATCCAATTCGCCCGCCAGGGTTACACCGAGGTCAAGTTCCCGGTGTTCGACACCGACTGGGACTCCGAGGCCTATCTGACCGTCTCTGGCCAGAATTCCAACAACACCGTGCGCGTCACCAACGGCTTCCTGCAAACCGTGCTGGATGACGGCGACTGGGATCTGATCCGCCGCATCGACGGCAAGGTCGCCAAGACCATCAAGGCGCGCGAGTTGTGGGAACAGATCGCCGAAGCCGCCTGGGCCTGCGCCGATCCGGGTTTGCAGTTCGACACCACCATCAACGAATGGCACACCTGCCCGAATTCAGGGCGCATCAACGCCTCGAACCCCTGCTCGGAATACATGTTCCTCGACGATACCGCCTGCAATCTGGCGTCGCTGAACCTGATTTCCTTCCGCAACAGCGACGGCACCTTCGACATCGAAGGCTTCGAGCATGCGGCGCGGCTGTGGACGGTGGTTCTGGAAATTTCGGTGCTGATGGCCCAGTTCCCGTCCCCGCAGATTGCCGAGTTGTCTTATCGCTTCCGCACCCTCGGCTTGGGCTACGCCAATATCGGCGGCCTGCTGATGGCCTCGGGTTTGGCTTATGACAGCGACGCCGGCCGCGCCTATGGCGCCGCCATCACCGCGCTGATGACCGGCGTCTCCTACGCCACCTCGGCCGAGATGGCCGAAGAGCAAGGCCCCTTCCCCGGCTATGCCGAGAACGCCGACGAGATGCTGCGCGTCATGCGCAACCATCGCCGCGCCGCCTATGGCCTGGGCTCCGGTTATGAAGGCCTGACCGTGCTGCCGGTGCCGCTGGACAGCGCCAATTGCCCGGAAGCCGCCCTGGTCGCCGCCGCCCGCGAATCCTGGGATCTCGCCCTGCGTTTGGGCGAGGCGCATGGTTACCGCAACGCCCAGGCCTCGGTGGTCGCCCCCACTGGCACCATCGGTCTGGTCATGGATTGCGACACCACCGGCATCGAGCCCGACTTCGCCCTGGTCAAGTTCAAGAAGCTAGCCGGCGGCGGCTATTTCAAGATCATCAACCGCATGGTCCCGCAAGCCCTGCAAACCCTGGGCTACAAGCCCTCCGACGTTGAAGAGATCGTCCGTTACGCGGTCGGTCACAGCACCCTGGTCGGCGCTCCGCACATCAACCATGACAGCCTGCGCGCCAAGGGCTTCGACAAAGCGGCGCTGGAGCGGATCGAAGCGGCGGTCCTCAACGCCTTCGACATCAAGTTCGCCTTCAACAAATATTCGCTGGGCGAGGCGTTCTGCGTCGAGGTGCTGAAGTTCACCCCGGCCCAGTTGGACGATATCGGCTTCGACATGCTGCAAGGCCTGGGCTTCACCAAGGCCCAGTGCGAGGAAGCCAACACCTTCATCTCCGGCGCGATGACGCTGGAGGGCGCGCCCTTCTTGAAGCCGGAACATCTGGCGGTGTTCGACTGCGCCAGCCCCTGCGGCAAGCTGGGCACGCGGTCGCTGTCGGTCGATAGCCACATCAAGATGATGGCCGCCGCGCAGCCGTTCATCTCGGGCGCGATTTCCAAGACCATCAACATGTCGAACTCGGCCACCATCGAGGACTGCAAGAACGCCTATATGGCGTCCTGGCGCCTGTGCCTGAAGGCCAATGCGCTGTACCGCGACGGATCCAAGCTGTCGCAGCCGCTGCAATCCTCGCTGTTGGACGATGCTGGCGATCTGGCCGAGGAACTGGCCGACAAGCCCGCCGCCGCCCGCGCCGAGATCGTCGCCGAACGTATCGTCGAACGCATCATCGCCGTGCAGCGCCGCAAGCTGCCCGACCGCCGCAAGGGTTACACCCAAAAGGCCATCGTCGGCGGCCACAAGGTCTATCTGCGCACCGGCGAATACGAGGACGGCAAGGTCGGCGAAATCTTCATCGACATGCACAAGGAAGGCGCCGCCTTCCGCGCCATGATGAACAACTTCGCCATCGCCATCTCGATCGGCCTGCAATACGGCGTGCCGCTGGAGGAATTCGTCGAAGCCTTCACCTTCACCCGTTTCGAGCCGTCGGGCATGGTCGAAGGCAATTCGGCGATCAAGATGTCGACCTCGATCATCGACTACATCTTCCGCGAGCTGGCGGTGTCCTATCTCAGCCGCAACGATCTGGCCCATGTGACCCCGCCCGACCTGACCCCCGACAGCCTGGGACGCGGCAACAACGAAAGCAATCTGGCCGGCAACAGCGCCTTTGGCGCCGTGGTCGAGCGCTTGACCAGCAAGGGCTATGTGCGGTCGTCAAACCTGATGGTGCTGAAGGGCGGCATGGCCAACGCCAATGCCAACACTCCCGCCGTCAGTGCGCCATCCGCGCAACTGGTCGAACAAGCCGCCGTCATCGCGGCTGCCGTGCCCACGCTGATCCGCGAATTCGACGCCCGCCACGACCAAATCCGCGAAGCCCGGCTGAAAGGCTACGAGGGCGACGCCTGCTCGGAATGCGGCAACTTCACCCTGGTCCGCAACGGTACTTGTTTGAAGTGCAACACCTGCGGAGGGACCAGCGGCTGTTCCTGAGCCGAGGTTCGGGAGACGTTTGAATATAAAGCAGCCCGCCGCAGCCGAAAGGAGGCGGCGGGCGGGCGCTCCGCGTCGACGAGCTTGCGACACATAATGATGGGTGTCGCTTAGTGAGCATGGCGCAAAGCAATACCCCACACGGCATATCTGGGTTATTTTCCGTCCCTTAGCACAACATATGGGCTGGACAGCCATTCCCCGTTGGCGCATTCTCCGGGCAGAAGGTAGTTTCGCCTCGGAAAAATTCAGCTTCGCTAGCGCTCCATCCAGCCTCTTGGCTTCGGTGCGTTGGTGTGGCCGGTGGAGCGGAACGTGTTTCGTTTCACCAGAGGACTTTCTACATTCTCCTGTTCAATTGGGGTGGTGACGCATCCCAGCAGCCTTCGGGGCCGGCTTTATCGCCGGCCCTTTTTTTGTGCCCATCCACCGCTCCGCCCAACTTTCCGCGCAGGGAAATGGCGGCGTCGCGCGTTCAATGGTGGTAAAAATGGGCTCAAGGGGAGGAGCGTGGAGGGTCTGATCGACAGCGGCGGGGGAAATGCGGAGCCGGAGGATCTGGAGTTGTTGGGCGCCGTCGCCCAAGGCGACCATGATGCCTTCCGCTGCCTGATGAACCGTCACATGAAGCGTTCCCTGGCGCTGGCGCAGCGCATTGTCGGTCAGGCCGACGATGCCGATGAGATCGTCCAAGAGGCGTTTCTGCGGGTGTGGACCTCTGCCCCGCGCTGGCGTCCCGACGGCGAGGCGCGCTTTACCACTTGGCTGTACCGGGTGATCGTCAATCTGTGCCTGGACCGCCGCCGCCGCCTGCCGTTCTTCGAACTGGACGAAACCAATGAGCCGATCGACACCACTCCCAGCAGCCTGGACGCCATGGTCGGCCACCAATCGCGCGGCGTGGTGGCCCAGGCGCTGGCCGACTTGCCTCCTCGGCAAAGGGTGGCGATTTCATTATACTATTTCGACGACATGACCGGACCGGAGGCGGCGCGCATTCTCGATTTGTCGCTGAAGGCCGTCGAATCGCTGCTGGTCCGGGGCCGGCGCGCGCTGAAGCGCAGCTTGCTGCGGCGCGGCGTGCGGGATGTGGGAGACGTGATATGACCCTTGCTCAATTCCAGGCCGCCCTGCGCCGCCACGGCGCCAATCTGGAGCGCTGGTCGGACGCCGAGCAGGCGGCGGCGCTGGTGGTGCTGGCGTCCTCGTCCGAAGCTCGGGCGGCGTGGGACCACGTCAAGGCAACAGCCCGCGCCGGCGTCCCCGCCGCCATCGGCAAAGCCCGCGCCGACCGCGCTGCCGCCGTGGTGATGGCGCGTATCGCCGCCCTGTCGCGCCCCGCCGCTCCGCCGCCGTCCTGGGCCGAACGCCTGCGTGACTTTCTCCGCCTGCCGCCGGGTCTGGTGCCGCGTTTCATCCTGCCGACCCTGGCGGCGGCGGCGATGGGCGCCTTTGCCGGGGCCCAGATCGTCGATACCGAACAGGCCCCCGGCATCGCCGACCTGTTCGGCAGTTCCACCTTCATCCAGATGAGCAAGTAATGGCGCTGCGCAAACAGAACCGCTGGCGGAATTGGGTGCTGCCGCTGTCCCTTAGCCTGAACGTATTGCTGGCGACCGCCGCCGCCGTGCATATCCTGAAAGGCCCGCCGCACCGCCCGCCGCCCGGCCCCGAAAACATCATCGACCATGTCGTCGAGATTCTGTCTCCGGCGGATGCCGCTATCG
>DATGZW010000013.1:0-4399 GCA_035297005.1 Patescibacteria group bacterium | reverse complement strand
GGCGCGTCGAAGCCAAGCAGTCTTGCCCCTGCAGGGTTGATGTCATCGACCCGGCCATGCCGGCAGAAGCAGACAAATTCCGACATCTGCTCCGCTAGATGTCGAGCCCACTTCGCTTGCCCAGCCGGGGCATCTTGTTGCGACGCCATGTTCATCCCGGAAGCCGCTTACGCCAGCTTCAATTGACCCGTTGTTTTTTCGTCGGGAGGAACACTATCGAAAAACGCGAAAGGACGGAAGAGGGAGTAACAGTTTTTACATTTGAACGACTCAAGGAAAGTCGCACATCACCTTGCCGAGGACTGTAAAACGGCAGTCGCCGGGCGAAGCGCATCAGACAACCCAAAGACGACGCGATGGAGCGCCGCGGACAAAGAAAAACCGTCGCGGCAGGACGCTGCGACGGTTTTCAAAATGCCGAAAGGACTTAGTAGTGGCCCGAACCAACCCGCTTGGCGGCGGCCACATCATCTTCCCAGGCCGGGTCGGCGGGAGCGACGGCACGTGCCGGAACAGGGGCGCTGGTCACGGCGGCGGCAATGATCTTCGCCTCGGCAGGCTTCGCGGCAGACTTAGCTTCGACGGTCGTCTTGACCTCCAACGCCTTCACCTCGACCACCACCGGGCGCGACGTGGTGTCGGCCAGAGCCATGGCGATTTGCTCGTCGGCGGTGGCCAGCACCGGATCACCGGGCGGCGACATGCGCATGACCGAGGCCGGCTGCTGCGTCGGCGGCGGCGAGTAGGACGCCTGAATCAGGCGGGACTGGTCGCCCTGCGGATAAATGAAACCATAGGTGGGATAAACGCGGGTACCGAAATCATCGGTGTTGGTGTTCCACACGCGGACCTCGGTCCAGTCGTTGCGGGGCGACACGTCGGTCACCGCCACCATCTTGGAGATACGGCCACGCCCACCAGTCCGGCGCGACCCCCAATTGGCGTGATCGACCAGAACCTCACGCGAATTGACCACCTTGGTCACCACGGCGACATGGCCGTAACGCATCGAGCCATGCTTCTTGAAAACGACGACAGCGCCGATTTTAGGCGCCTGTCCCCGATCATAGGCCCCCTCGGCAGAGGACCACCAGGTCCAGGCATTGCCGCGGATGCTGATCCCAGAAACTTCACGGGCGAATGGAACGCATTGGAGTGCCACCGCCGGAGCGGATGAAGCGACAATAGCCCCCATGACAAGGGCCGCGATAAATCGTTTGAGCACCCCAGACCCTCCCCAGGCCGTTAGTCCTATTCCCAATTCCGATAGTGCTTATCCGAAAGATCAAAGGCAACCGTTTAATGACAAATTGAATGATTTTTTTTATGCATTTCCGACCCTCTGGCGAGAAACTGCCGACTTGGGAAAGCGGAATGCCCCCAGAAACAAAGCAACCATCGACGTGACTCAGTCATAGAGCGGGATTATAAACATCGTCATGATTACGCTCTCTCGCATACTGTTATCGGCAACGATAGCGATTCTAATCGGCGCATCCCCGGTGCTGGCGCAGTTCGACGACGGCGTCGCCGCTATGCAATCAGGTGATTATTCCAAGGCCCTGGAAGCGTGGCAAAAGGGGGCTGATGCCGGTGACGCCCGCTCGCAATATTCCATCGGCTATTTGTACCAGTTCGGCCTTGGCGTCCCCGCCGACTTCGACAAAGCCAAGGAGTGGTACGAAAAAGCGGCGGCGCTGAACAACGCCGACGCCCTGTATTCCCTGGGATTGCTGTATGAGAACGGTCATGCCGGACGCAAGGATTTGACCGAGGCGATGAGCTATTACCGCCGCGCCGCCGCCACCGGCCCGCATGCGGATTCAGAATACGCCATTGGCCGCATGACCTTGCGCGGCCGCGGGGTGCCGCGCGATCCGGTCGAAGGGGTGAAGTGGCTAAAAAAGGCCGCTGAACATCAAAGCCCCGCCGCCCAATACATGATGGGCGCCGCTTATGAAGCCGGCTGGGGCGTCTCAGCCAATGACGGCGAGGCGTATTACTGGTACAGCCGCGCCTTAGCTGGCGACCCGCAGGAGTTACAGGAGCAGGATATGGCATTCCAGCCCAAGATCGCCATCGACGCCTTGCGACGCCGCATGTCACCCGAACGCATTCACCAAATCGATTTGCGTCTTCGAAAGAAGCACTGAGGCCCACGCGGCAGCCGGCGATCCGGCCTGCTGCCGCGTGGGCTCGAATCAGCGCCTGGACTGCGGCTTCACGTTCCAGATTTCCTCGGCATATTCCGCGACAGTGCGGTCCGACGAGAACTTGCCCATGCGTGCGACGTTGAGGATGGCCCGGCGGGTCCATTCCTCGGTGTCCTGATACAGCGCATCGACGCGTTCCTGGGTGGCGATGTAGGCGGGATAGTCCGCCGTCAGCAGATAGAAATCGCCGCCGGAGGTCATGGTGTCGACGATCGGCTGGAAGCGGTCCGGCTGGTCGGGCGAGAAGTAACCGTTGCCGATCATCTCCAACACCTGGGCCAATTCGCCGTTGGCGGCAATGGCAGCCTGGGGATCCCAGCCATCGCGGCGGGTCTTGACCACTTCCTGCGCGGTCAGGCCGAACAGGAACATATTCTCCTCGCCGACTTCCTCGCAGATTTCCACATTGGCGCCGTCCCAGGTGCCGATGGTCAAAGCGCCGTTCAAGGCCAGCTTCATGTTGCCGGTGCCCGACGCCTCGGTGCCGGCGGTGCTGATTTGCTCGGACAGATTGGCGCCCGGAATGATCAGCTCAGCGGTCGAGACGTTGTAGTTGGGTACGAACACCAGCTTCAGCCGACCGGCCACCAAGGGGTCGTTGTTGACCACCTCGGCCACGTCGTTGATCAGCTTCAGAATCAGCTTGGCCATGAAATAGCCGGGCGCCGCCTTGCCGCCGATGATCACCGTGCGCGGCACGGCATAAGCGGTGGGGTTGGCGCGGATGCGGTTGTAGCGGGTCACCACATGCAGCACGTTCAGCAGCTGGCGCTTATATTCGTGCATGCGCTTGACCATCACGTCGAACAACGAATCGACATCGACGGTCACTCCCAGACGCTGTTCGACCACTTGCGCCAGACGCAGCTTGTTGGCCCGCTTGGCGGCATCGAACTGGGCGCGGAATTCCGCATTCTCGGCCAGCGGCACCAGGGCATTCAACTCGCTGAGATGCGCCACCCAGCCCTTGCCGATGCGCGAGGTGATGAGGTCGGCCAGCGACGGATTCGCCGCCAGCAGCCAGCGGCGCGGAGTGATGCCGTTGGTCTTGCAGGTAATCTTGCCCGGCGACAGACGGTCGAAGTCCGAGAAGATGGTGCTTTTCATCAGCTCGGTATGGATCTCGGCGACGCCGTTGACCTTGTGCGAGCCGACGATGGCCAGATGCGCCATGCGCACGCGGCGGCCGCCGTCCTCGTCGATCAGCGACATCCGGCGCAGCACGTCCGAATCGCCCGGCCAGCGATAGCGCACGCTGGCAAGGAAGCGCTGATTGACCTCGTAGACGATTTCCATGTGGCGCGGCAGCAGGCGGTCGAACATCTCGACCGGCCAAGTCTCCAACGCTTCGGACATCAGCGTGTGGTTGGTATAGCCGCAGGTCTTGACGGTGATGCCCCAGGCGCGGTCCCAGTCGTAGTGATGCTCATCGACCAGGATGCGCATCAACTCGGCGACGGTCATCGCCGGATGGGTGTCGTTAAGCTGGATGGCGACATAGTCGGACAGCAGATCGAAATTGCTGTGCGCCTTGCGGAACCGCGCCAGGATGTCCTGCAACGAAGCGCAAACGAAGAAGTATTCCTGACGGAACCGCAATTCCTTGCCGCGCGCCGTCGAATCCGACGGGTACAGCACCTTGGACAGGTTCTCGGACTCGTTCTTGTCGCGAACGGCCTCGATGTAATTGCCCTGGTTGAAGTATTTCAGATTGAACTCACGGGTGGACTTCGCCGCCCACAGGCGCAGATTGTTCACCGTCGAGCCGTTATAGCCCGGCACCGGGATGTCATAGGCCATGGCCATGACTTCCTCGGCGTCGATCCACTGGTGCCGCCACCGGCCTTCGCCGTCGCGATAGCGCACCACACGACCACCGAAGCGCACCGGATAGATCACGCCGGGACGCTGGAATTCCCAGGGGTTGCCGTAGCGCAGCCAGTTTTCCGGCGCTTCGATCTGCCAGCCCTGCTCGACATGCTGGGTGAACATGCCAAATTCATAGCGGATGCCATAGCCAAAGCCGGGCAGACCCAGCGAAGCCATGCTGTCGATCAGACAGGCGGCCAGACGGCCCAAACCGCCATTGCCCAGGGCGGGTTCGACTTCCCAGCTTTGCAACTCGTCCAGGTCGTAGCCCAACTCGGCCACCGCCTCGCGGAAGGCGTCGTAGACCCCCAAATTGA
>DATGZW010000012.1:0-4054 GCA_035297005.1 Patescibacteria group bacterium | reverse complement strand
TATAACGGGCGCATGCTGATGCCGGCGATCTTCCTGGCCGACGAAATGGGGCCGATCGAACCGAACGTCTTCCGCGCCTGCGCCATCCAGCGTCCCGCCATCGACCCCAAGGGGATGCCGGAGGCGGTGACGCATTTCCTCGACAGCATCTGGCGGCGCTTCGCCCCGCATTCGGCGGAGTTCCTCAGCAAGCAGGTGATGGGGCACGCGCCTTATTGCAACGCGCTGTCCAAGGGGCCGCGCACGGAAATCCCGATGCAGGCGATGATCGATTATTACGGCAAGAAGGCCTCGGCGTCGCCTGAAGCGGCCAATGCGCCGGCGGTGACACAGGTCTTGCGGCCGCGAGTCATGCGCTCGCAGTCCGGCAAGCCGGTGTCGGTACAGAAATGGATGCCGCCGTCGAAGGGCGGCACCTGATCACTTGCCCTTGAAGGCGCGGCGCCAATCCTTCCAATCGGCGCGCACCTGATCTTCCATCTTGCCCGAAGCTTTCACCAGCCAACTGCTGGAGCGTTCGGCCAAATCGGCGGCAACGGCGTCGAGTGGACCCTTGCCGAAATGCACATTGGCGATCTCGGCCCCCATGCTGACCACGAGCTTGCGGCGGTCGGGGCCGCGCCGCGCGGTATCCAACTCGATGCGCGAACAGGCGGGCGCCAGACGGCGCACCACCCAACGCCCCTGTTCCAGGGCATAGAAGGGATCGGGGCAGCGTACCGCTTCGCCCAGGATGCGTTCGTAGAGAGGCGGGACGCCGGTGACGCTGGTCGCCCAGGAGCAGGCCGAGGGAGCCGCCGCTTTGGCTTCGCGCGCCACCAAGCCGCCGTCCAATTCGGCCACGGCGACGAAACGCTGGCGGCCCAGGCTGCCCTGACCGGCGACACGGGTGGACAGCCGCACCTCTCCCGCCTTCTTGGGCAGGGCGTCCAGAAGCAGGAAGCGGACATCCTCGGGGATGTCGTCGGTGGCTGGCTGGGCGGTCATCTTCTTCCAGAAGGCGGCGGAGTTGCCCCGGTTCATTTCCGCCAGGGCGCGCAGATGGGCGTGGCGTTCCTCCAGTACGAAGGCGGCGCGCTTGCTGCGCACGGCCTTGGTATAACCGTCGAGGAGATCGGCGCAGGCATCCTCCGCCGCTAGGCCGAAGCCGTCTTCCGCCGTGGCCAGGCGCAGGCTGGTCGCCAGACGCACCAAGTCGTGGGTGTAGGGCAGATCCCAGGCTTCGTCGAAATCATTGACGCCCCAGGCCAGCCGACCCTCGGCATCGCGCCAGGTGCCGAAGTTTTCGCAATGCAGATCGCCGACGGCCAGCACCTTGGGCGCCACCGAAATCTTCGGGCAAACCTCGGGGAAGGTCTGTGCCCAGCGGTAATAGGTGGCGCGCAGGAACAGAAAGGGGCTGTTCGCCATGTTCGCGTGCTTGGTGGCGATGTCCTTGGCGACGATCTCGACCTGAGTGGCCAGCCATTCTTCATAGGACTGGGTGGCGGCGACGATATCCTGGCTCATGGCGATTCCCCTTGGCTCGGCGTTTGGCTGACGATAGCGCAGCCGACGGGCGCGCACAGCCGAAGGAATTGTGTCAGTCAGGCGGCTAGCGATACCGGGGATTGTCGTGTTTTTGTCCCCGAAGCACCATATCCGAGTTAAACAAGCGGCGCGCCCACTCTTCGGCGGGCGAATATTCCTTATGGACGGCACGAACGGAGAGACCGACGCCATGCTGACGGCGATCCAAGACTTCCTGCGCCGCGAAACGGCGGGCGGAATCCTGTTGATGGCGGCCGCCGCGCTGGCCTTGCTGGTGGTCAACTCGCCGCTGGGGCCGGTCTATGACGCGGCACTGACCGTGCCAATCCGCCATGTCATCGATGACGGGTTGATGGCGGTGTTCTTTCTGTTGGTCAGTCTTGAAATCAAGCGCGAGTTGGTCGTCGGCGAATTGTCGACGTTGGCTCAAGCGGCGCTGCCGGCGGGTGCGGCCTTGGGCGGCATGCTGGCGCCGGCCTTGCTCTATGTCGCCGTGACCGCGCGCAACCCCGCCGATCTCCGCGGCTGGGCGATTCCCTCGGCGACCGACATCGCCTTTTCCCTGGGCGTGCTGAGTCTGCTGGGGTCTCGCGTGCCCGGCTCGCTCAAGGTGTTCCTGGCGGCGTTGGCGATCCTCGACGATTTGGGCGCTATCGTCATCATTGCGCTGTTCTATACCGCCGAGTTGTCGCTGCCCGCTCTTGGACTGGCCGGGTTGGCGCTGGTGGGGTTGGGGCTGCTGGCCTGGCGCAAGGCCTCGCTGTGGCTGTATGTGCCGCTGGGGCTGTTCCTGTGGGCCTGCCTGCTGAAATCGGGGGTGCATCCCACCTTGGCCGGAGTTGCTGTCGGGCTGGCGATTCCGGTGGTGCAGGCGGACAGTCTGGAGAGGCGGCTGCATCCTTATGTCAGCTTCGCCATTCTGCCGCTGTTCGCCTTTGCCAATGCCGGGCTGCGGCTGTCGGATCTCAGCCTGCATTTGCTGGCTCAGCCGCTGCTGCTGGGCATTGCCGCCGGGCTGTTCGTTGGTAAGCAGGTCGGCGTGTTCGCGGCGGCGGCGGTGATGATCCGCTGGTGCGGCGCGCGGCTGCCCGAGGGGGCAAACTGGCGGCAGCTTTACGGGGCGGCGGTGCTGACCGGCATCGGCTTCACCATGAGCCTGTTTATCGGCGCGCTGGCCTTTCCCGGCGCCGCGCAAGCCGAAGAGGTGCGCTTCGGCGTGGTGGCGGGATCGTTGGCGTCGGCTGTGCTCGGCGCGCTGCTGTTGCGGATGGGGCGGGGAAAAAACCCCTAGAACGGGAAACGCCGCGCCTTGCGGCGCGGCGAACCCTGCGGGAGGGAAGGGGATGGGCGGGGATTTCGCCTCCCGCAAATGCGAGGCTTTCACCTCGCAAGCTCGGTCATCGAGCGGCAGCGTTTGCCGCCGTTCAATGTAAACACATTAACACTATGGTGACGTTTACCCAACAGGTATATCCCCCTAAGACAGAAGACCCAACGATTATGAGGTCTTTCCTGGATTTTAGAATTGTAAACGGGGTAATAAGTGGCCGGTTGCAGCGCACAAAACGGGGGGGTGGGGGCAAATTCCGCCAGCCGCCAGTATCCTGATCTCCCACTTTGGTCGGCATTCTTAATAGGTATAAAATCCCAACCCTTTCCGGGTTGCGTGATGACCTCCGGCACGGCAAAGTCGGCGCTTGTTCTTCAGCAAGGGCGGCGCGGTTCCATGAAGGTTATGAAAGCTCTGTTCCTCGTCGTCGTTTTGGTGACGGCGGCGCTGCCGGGTGTGGGGTCCGCGATGGGAACCTCGCACCTGACCATCGAGACGGCGGATGGCCGCTCGCTGCCCTTCACCGTCGAATTGGCGCAAACCCCCGAGGAGGAGTCGCTGGGCTTGATGAACCGCCGCTCGCTGGCTCCCGATGCTGGCATGCTCTTCGATTTCGGCGCTGAACGTCCGATCGCCATGTGGATGAAGAACACCTTGATCCCGCTGGACATGATCTTCATCAGCGCCCAGGGCCGGATCACCGGCATCGCCGAGCGCACCGTGCCGCTGTCGCTGGAAACCATCGGATCGCCGGGATCGATCAAGGCCGTGCTGGAAGTCAACGGCGGCACTGCCGAACGCTTGCACATCCACACCGGCGACCGCGTCGCCCATCCGATCTTCGCCCATTGACCACGAGGCGCGAGCCGTCAAATGGTGTCGTCGGCGCTGGCGACCGGCTGGGGCACTGGAGTCCATAGCTCGCCGGTGGCCAGGATACAGCTGTTGCCGTCGGGGCGCGTCAGCAGAATGGTCCAAGTGCGCCCGTCGCGGGCAGTGAACACTTCCATCACGCCGCCGCTGTTGGACATGCCGACGGCGGCGGGTGTTTCCTGATAATCCTCGGCCAACGCGTCCAGCAAGGCGTCACGCGTAGCGCAAACCTCTTGCGCGGCGATGGTCAGTGGGATCATCGCGACGCCCAGTGCACAACAGCCCAGCAACCGTCCCATGCCCGCCTCCGTCGAGAGTCAC
>DATGZW010000011.1:0-5100 GCA_035297005.1 Patescibacteria group bacterium | reverse complement strand
CCGGCCCCAGCAGAATGTCGCGCAGCCCGTGGCGGACCTTCTCCGAATCCAGCGCCTGTTTGCTCATGGTGCCGTGGGCGGTCAGGGCGTCCATGATGGCGTTCATCATTTCGTTGGCCAAGTCGGGGGAATTGGCGAACTGTTCCTTGGTGTTGCTGGCCGCCTGCTGAACCAGGATGGTGGATTCCAGCAGCTTGCCTTTGAGGACATGGTTCACATAGACCAGTTTGTCGCCGTCGGTCACGTCGCCATCGAATAGGTCGTTGAGCTTGGCAATGATCTCGGCCAGCAAGACCTTGTCTTTCTCCTGCACCTCGCCGCCGCCCGAATCGGTCAGCGGCTTCAGCTTCTCGGTTTCGCCGGTCCCTAAGGTCAGGTCGCGTTTGCCTTGGCTGTTGAGCTTGTGGTGGGTCAGCGTCACCTTCGACAGGTCGACGCCGTCGCGTTCGCGGCCGAACTCCAGCAGCGGCAACAGGCGCTTGAAGAAGATGGCGCGCTTCTCGACGGCGGTGGTTCCGTAGTCGAAGATCTGCGACAGGAAGGCATAGACCCGCAGAAACGCCCCCAGGTCACGCTTGAACAGGACCAGGGCGTTGGCCTCGTTCTGCGCATCCTGGCTGGCCTTGGCATCGTCGCGGGCCTGCGCCGCCTTCACCGCATCGTTCGCGGCTTTGTATTGCTTCAGCAGGCGGTCGGCGACCGGCTCCAGTGCGGCGGCCAACTGGGCCTGAGAGGCTCTGGGGTCCATTTCGACGGCGACCACGCGATCGACCTCGTTGTCGTCGTAATGGCCGAGGGCATCCAGCTTGGCCCGCAGGTCATAGACCAAATGGGGGTCGGTGATCCCCTCCAGTTCCGCTGTCTCGTAATAGGTTTTAAAGGCGCTCAGGACGTCCGCCGGCTCGTTGATGAAGTCCAGGATATAGGTGGTGTCCTTGCCGGGATGCGCCCGGTTCAAACGCGACAGAGTCTGCACCGCCTGGACACCCGCCAGCCGTTTGTCGACATACATGCCGCACAGCAAGGGCTGATCGAAGCCAGTCTGAAATTTGTTGGCGACCAGCAGAATTTGATACTCGTCGGTATTGAAAGCTTCGCGCATGTCGCGCCCGCGCAAGGCCGGGTTCAGCGCTTGGCTGTTTTCGGTGAACGGGTCGGGGCTGGACTCCGGGTCGTTGACCTCGCCCGAGAACGCCACCAGGGAGCCGATCTTATAGCCGGAGGATTTGATGTAACTGGTGATCGCCAACTGCCAGCGCACCGCCTCGGCGCGACTGCCGACCACCACCATGGCTTTGGCCCGACCGTTCAGCAATGGCGCGACGTTCTCGCGGAAATGCTCGACCACCACCTGAACTTTCTGGCTGATGTTGTAGGGGTGCAGCCGCACCCAGCGCATGAGGCCCTTCATGGCCTCGCCGCGCTCGACTTCCTTGTCGTCCCACTCCTGACCGTCATTCGCCAGTTTGAAGGCCAGCTTATAGGGCGTGTAGTTCTTCAGCACATCGAGGATGAAACCCTCCTCGATGGCTTGACGCATGGAATAGACATGGAAGGGCGCCGGCAGGTTGTCCGGCCCGGCGGGCAAGTCGGGATGCGGACGACGGCCGAACAGTTCCAGCGTCTTGGCCTTCGGCGTGGCGGTGAAGGCCACATAGGTGATGCCGGCATCATTGGCCCGCGCCGCCATCTGGGCGGCCAGCAGGTCTTCGGTGCCGACCTCGCCGCCATCGGCCAGCTCTCTCAGTTCTTCGGCGGACAACACCTGTTTGAGCTTGGCCGCCGCCTCACCAGTTTGCGAGCTATGCGCCTCGTCGGCGATCACGGCAAAGCGCTTGCCCTCGGTCGCCGCCAGTTCCTGCACTTCCTTAAGGGCGAAGGGGAAAGTCTGAATGGTACAGACGACGATCTTCTTGCCGCCCGACAGCGCCTTGGCCAGCTCGCCACTTTTGCTCTGCGACTCGCCGGTGATGGTGGCGACGACGCCGGTGGTGCGCTCGAAATCGAAGATGGCTTCCTGAAGCTGGTGGTCCAGAACCGTGCGGTCGCTGACCACCAGCACCGAGTCGAACAGCTTGCTATGGTCGGCATCATGCAAATCGGCGAGGAAATGCGCCGTCCAGGCGATGGAATTGGTTTTGCCCGATCCGGCCGAATGCTGGATCAGGTATTTCTGCCCTGCCTTCTCGGCCAGCACCGCCGCCACCAGTGCCCGCGTTGCGTCAAGCTGGTGATAGCGAGGGAAGATGATCGAACTGATTTGCTTCTTGCTGTCGCGCTTGGCCACCAGATAGCGGCCCAAGATTTCCAGCCAGCTATGACGCTCCCACACCTGTTCCCACAGATAGGCGGTGCGGTGGCCGGAGGGATTCACCGGGTTGCCGGCGCCGCCATGGTCGCCCAGGTTGAAGGGCAGAAAGAACGTGGCCCCGCCCTGCAACTTGGTGGTCATCCGCACGTCCGAATTGCTGACGGCGAAATGCACCAGCGCCCCGCGCGGGAAGTCCAACAGCGGCTCGGCGGCGCTTTGGCCCTTGGGCCGAGGATTGCGGTCGAAGCGATACTGATCCACCGCATCCTCGACGCTTTGGGTGAAGTCGCTTTTCAACTCCACCGTCGCCACCGGCAGGCCGTTGAGGAACAGCACCAGATCGATGGCGTTTTCGTTGTGCAGGGAATAGCGGACCTGACGCACCACACGCAGGCGGTTGGCCGCATAGCGCGCCTGCAAATCGGGGTTCATCGCCAAAGCGGGCTTGAACTGGGCCAGGCCGAGGGACTGGCGCAGGCCCAGCAATTCGATACCGTGGCGCAAGACGTCCAGGGTGCCCCGGTCATCCAACTGTTTGCGGAGGCGGTCGAGCAGCGTGGCCTCAGCGGCGGCACCATGGCTTTTGCTCAGGGATTCCCATGCCTGGGGTTGGGTGTCCCGCACCCAAGCCAGCACATCCGAGGGAAACAACGCGCGGGCGCGGTCGTAATGGGCGGCATCGCCCTCGGCATAGAGCCAGCCCGAAGCGCCAAGATGGGCGCAGATGTCGTTCTCGAACTCGATTTCCTTGTGCAGGCTCATAACAAGGCTCCGGCCATCGGGCTGTCTGAAATCAGCGTCTGGGTTGTCTGGAACGCGGCGCGCCTAAATGACTCTCTGCGCGGGAAGAATTCCATACCGCATTGATTTATCTCAGAATTCAGAAGTCGAGCGGTTTGGGAGTCGTTTAAGGGTCGTTTAATGGTCATTTAAACGGTTTTCGTTTAAACGACCGTTCTCGGCCAATCGCCATTTCGCCGCAGGCCCCTTGCCTTCACAAAAGATCAAACCATCACGAGCTCGCATTTCAGTCAGAAGGTTTGTGACCTTGTTGCGTTTCTGCTTATCAGTGAGTCCTGCGGCCAACATGTCTACCAAAAGTTCGTCCAGCTTCTCGCGGCTTGCCGTGCCGAATTTGGCCAGATAATCCAGGACGAACTGCTTCTGAGCAGGCTTTTGCAGCCCCTGGTTCCGCGTATAGGCGGCCTGGGTTCCGGTCGTCGCCGCAATCTGGGCCGAGACGTAATAGTTCGGCTTGCGCCCCTCGATCAGCTTGTCCCGACGCAAATGCGCAGCCGCCACGTCGGTGATGGGCAATCCCTTCTGCACCCGGTCCAGCAGAATCACGGTGTCGATGGACAAATCCTGCCGCTCCAGCAGCAGCAGGGAATAGTTCTCGTTGATGGCATGGCCGAAGATTTCCAAAACCACCTTGCTGGCGGTGGATTTCTCGTAATCCGGCAGGGGGAAATAGCGTTTGCGCTGGGCGACGGTCATGGCGTGAATGCCATAGCCCATGGTGTCGATCATGCCCAGTTGTACCATGGCCTGCGCCAGCCACGGATTGCGGTAGCGGCTGGGCGTCTTCTCGCCGGAGAAGTAGTCCGCCGCCGTTCCCTCGAAAAAGCTGCCGGCGTTCTCAAAGATCAGACGGTCCACCCTCTCGGTGACCAGCACCCGTTCCTGGCGGGTGTAATCCTGGTGGGCAAGGCAGTTGTGCAGAGCCTCCAGGATGACGCGGGTGTCGTATTTCATCACCTCGGTGGCCAGCAACTGATTACTGGGGAACAGCTTGTGTTTGATGTTGCGGATGCGGTGCAGCACCTGCGTGGTGGTCAGCAGGAACGGCGGGCCGAAATGCTCATAGGCCCGCTCCTCGGCGTCTAGCTTCCAGGTGATCTGCGCCGGGTGGGGCGACAGGAAATACACCGCCGACGGCGTGCCCAACAGCAACAGAGCCGCCCGCGTCAACTGGCCATGGACAGCCAGCTTTGCCCGGTCGAGGAAAGTGGACATCTCCCAGCCGTCGATCTGGTCGTGGAAGGAGTCCCCGCGGTGCTTTTCCTTGAACTTCTCCCGCGCCAGGGCCAGGGCTTCGGGATCGAGGTCGTCCACGGAGACATCCGGCACCGTCTGCGCCGACCAATCCTCCTGACCTATGGGCTCCGCCAGGATGGCGTCCATCCGCTCAGGGCGGATTTCCACCAGGGACTCATTAATGCGCTGCCATGCCTTGTCATGGGCATAAACCGGCCGGCGCGGGCGGTGTTTGGGGATGTGGAAGACCCAAACCGACTTGGCAGTGTCGTCGGTGAGATGGGCTTCGACGAAGAAGCCTTCGGAATCCAGGTTGGCGCATTTGCTCAACAGGCGCAGGCGGATGTTGTCCACGGTGTAGTCGTGGAAGTCCTGAATGCCGACGATGCGCAAGGAGCCATCCTCGGCGCCGATCACCAGATGCCCGCCCTCCATATTGGCGATGGCCGAGACATAGCTGGCGATGTCGTCGCCCTTGGCGCCGCTGACGGCGTGACGGAGGGCCTTGAACTCCTTCCATTCGCAGGCCGCATTTTCCTTGGGGAAATGCGCCTGGAGATGTGCCTGAAGGGCTTGCTCGTTCATCAGGCAGCCTCCGCCTTAACCAGCCCGCGCACGTCGATCTTGCCGGTGACGGCGGCGGAGATCAGGGCGGTGCGGTATTCACGCAACCTGCTGATGGTCTCGTTCACCTTCGCAATCAGCGGATCAACGGTTCCAGAGGCCCTGTCAAGGTACTCCGCGATACGTCG
>DATGZW010000010.1:0-11322 GCA_035297005.1 Patescibacteria group bacterium | reverse complement strand
ATCATGGCGCCACGGTCACCTGGGGCGAGTTGCCTTCGGTGATGGCGCATCGCAGCCAGTTGAACCAGATCCTGGAAAATCTAGTGGGCAACGCCCTGAAGTTCGCCCGTCACGACGTTGCTCCGGTCATTACCGTGACGGCGGCGCGGGCGGGCGGCATGTGGGACTTTGCCGTCGCCGACAACGGCATTGGCATCGAGCCGCAATATTTCGAGACCATCTTCGTCGTTTTCAAGCGTCTGCATACCGAGGCGGCCTATCCGGGCTCGGGCATCGGTCTGGCCATCTGCAAGCGCATTGTCGAACGCCATGGCGGTCGCATCTGGGTGGATTCTACTCTTGGCCAGGGATCGTGCTTCCATTTCACCATTCTGGCCGCAGGTACGGGCGAATAGTAGGCAGTCTGACAAAACAAGACGCTGGAGTATTCATTCCTTGGGCGCCATCACCACGCTGCGAATTGCAGTCATGATCACGAATATAAACCGTATCGTTTTATCAGCATCCCATTGTCGATGCGGAACAGCTTGGTAAAGTTATTTTTGCGATCAAGCCGGGACAGGCATCGGCGAGCGTCAGGTTGCCGCCATGCAGGCGCCCGACCGCCGCCACCAGACTTAAGCCGAGACCCGCCCCGGCGGCGTCACGGTTGGCGTCGCCGCGATAAAACCGCTCGGTGACCCGCGACTTTTCCGCATCTGCGATGCCGGGACCGTTGTCCGACACCGTGATCTCGGCGCCTCCCTCGTCGAGGCGTGCCGCCGTCAACGCCACGGATCCGTGTGCGGGGCAGTATTTAAGGGCGTTGTCGACAAGATTGCCGATGGCCTGGGCCAGCAGGAAGGGATCGCCGAAAACCGTTAGTCCCGGCGCGGCATTGAGAGTCAGGGAAATGGCGTTTTGTTCGGCCACCGGTTCATACATCTCGGCCACCTCAGCCGCGATTTCATCCAGTTGAACCTCGCGGAACCCCGACAGGCGAGCGCCGGAGTCGATCTCGGCAAGCCGCAGCAGCGCGTTGAAGATGCCGATCACCCGATCGAGGTCGGCCACTGCGCCACCGACTTCCTGAAGCGTCGTCTCGGCCGAGGGCGGGCTGCGCAACAACGCCTCAAGCCGACCGCGCAATTCGGCCAGCGGCGTGCGCAAGTCGTGAGCGACGGCGTTGGAGGCGTTGCGCACGCCATCGACCAACACCTCGATCTGTTGCAGCATGCCGTTGATGGTCTGGGCCAAGCGGTCGAATTCGTCGTGGGTGTCGCGGGTTGGCAAGCGGTTCGACAAGTCTCCGCGAATGATGGCGGTGGTGGTCAGGGTCAGGGCATCGACCCGTCGCAGGATGGCGCCGCGCAGAAGAAGTCCGCCGGTGACTGCCAGCAGCAACGCGGCGGCGGCGGTCCAGCCCAGGCCATCGAGAATGGATCGGCGGATGGTGGCGCGGTCTTCGACATCGCGCCCGACCAGAAGATGGAACCCCGATGGCAGAACGACATAGAGAACGCGGGTGGGGTGGATTCTGCCCTGGAAGGTCAGTTGAATCTGGTGCCAGCCCTGGCTATGCCCGATCTCTAAAGGCCAGGCGTCCAGATTGCCGGCGACCGGCACCAGCGCCGGATCGGTGAGAAGATAGATCGCACGCTCGTCGCCGGCTTTGCCGACCCGCTCGTTGATGGTTTCGATCGCTCCGGGCAGACCGAAATCGCGCAGTCGGTCACCGACCGCCTGGGTGTCGGCCAGGATCACCGCATCGACCTCGCGGTCGAGATAGGCGGTTGTGCGCCACCACAGAAGGCCGACGAGGATCATCGAGGACAGGATGAAGATGGTGGCATAGCCCAGCGCCAACCGTACCGCCGTCGACCGCAAAAGCCTAGTCATCGGCATCAAGCCGGTAGCCGATACCCCTGAGGGTGTGCAGAAGCGGCTGACCGAACGGAGTGTCGATCTTCTGACGCAACTTGCTGATATGGACGTCGATCACGTTGGTCTGGGGGTCGAAATGGTACTCCCAGACATTTTCCAGCAGCATGGTGCGCGTCACCACCTGACCGGCGTGGCGCATCAGGAACTCAAGAAGGGTGAATTCGCGCGGCTGAAGCTGGATCGGCTTGTCGGCACGGGTGACCTTGTGGGCCAGCAGATCCATGCGCAGGTCGGCGACCACCAGGGTGCTGGCCTGGGCGTCGCCACCTTGTGAGCGGCGCACCAGGGCGTCGAGGCGGGCGGCCAACTCGCCGAAGGCGAAGGGCTTGGTCAGGTAATCGTCGCCGCCGGCGCGCAGGCCGCGAATGCGGTCGTTGACCTCGGCGAGGGCGCTTAGGATCAAAATCGGCGTCTTGAGTCCGGTCTTGCGCATGGCCTCGATGATGGCCAAGCCGTCGATGCCACCCGGCAGCATGCGATCGAGGACCATGACGTCATAGCTCTCGGTCGAGGCCATGAACAACCCGTCGCGCCCGTTCGCCGCATGATCGACGGCGTGCCCCTCTTCGCGCAGGCCGCTGCAGACGAACTGGGATACCCGCTCATTGTCTTCGACCACCAGGATCTTCATGACGCCTCGCAATAAGGCGTCGGGGCGAACATCGCCCGCCCCGACGTCAGGCCCGTCATCCTTGGGCGAGCTCAAGGGCGATATAATAGGTCGTCCCATTCCGCGTGACCAGCAATGGCACGGCTTCCTTCTTGTCCTTCTGCGCCTCGGTGATCTTGGCGATGGCCTGCCTCGGCGTGGTGACCGGAGTGTCGTTCACTCGCACGATGACGTCTCCCGCTTCGATACCGCTGTCGTTGGCCGGACTGCCGGGGGTAATCTGAGCGACGACGACGCCCTTGGCCGATGGGCCAAGCCCAAGCTGGGAGCGCTCATCGTTCGACAGCGGAGCCAGCGCCATGCCGACATGGCCGCCGTCGGCATCCTCGGTCCGCGTCTCGGTTTGGTCTTTCGGCAGGGCGGCAATGTTCACCTCGGCGGTGACGTCGCGGCCCTGGCGCCACAGAGTGAGCTTCGCCGCGTCGCCGGCATGCGTCTTGGCGACGGCCACGGCAAGATCGCGCGGCGTCTTGATGGCGGCGCCGTCATAGGCGGTGATGACGTCGCCTTGCTGAAGCTTGGCCTTCTCCGCCGGCGAGTCGGCCATGACGTTGTTGACCAGCACGCCTTCGTCCTTGGCCAGACCGAGGGCTTTGGCCAAAGCCGGCGTGATCGGCTGCATCTGCACGCCCAGCCAGCCGCGCTCGACCTTGCCATGCTCGCGCAGTTGGGCGACGACCTGAGAGGCCAGGTCGGAGGGAATAGCGAAGCCAATGCCGACGCTGCCGCCACTGGGCGAATAGATGGCGGTGTCGATGCCGATCACCTGCCCGGATTGATTGAACAGCGGGCCGCCAGAATTGCCGGGGTTGATCGGCGCATCGATTTGCAGGAAGTCGTCATACGGTCCCTCGTTGATGTTGCGGCCATGCGCCGAGACGATGCCGGCGGTCACCGTGCCGCCGAGGCCGAACGGATTGCCGACGGCGACCACCCAGTCGCCGACGTTTTCCTTGCCGGAGTCGCCAAAAGCGAGATAAGGCAGAGGCTTCCCGGCCTCGACCTTGAGCAGCGCCAGATCGGTCTTGGTATCGCGTCCGACGACCTTGGCTGGAAGGCTGCGGCCGTCATCCAAGGTCACCGTGATCTTGTGCGCGCCGTCAATGACATGGTTGTTGGTGACGATATAGCCGGCGGCGTCGATGACGAAGCCGGAGCCCAGCGCATGTTCTGGGCCGCTGCCCTGATTATGATCAAAGAAGTGGCGGAACATGTCGGGGAACGGAAAGTCCGGCGGCATCTCCGGCATCTCCTGCGTCCTGGTCTGCTGCGGCATTTCAGAGGTGGCGATATTGACCACCGCCGGCTTGACCTTGGTCACCAGTTCGGAAAAGCCGGCCTGATTGACCACCGGGGCGAGTTGAAGCGGCGCCGGTGCCGAGGTGGTCTCGGCATAAGCCGCCCCACCGCCAAGAGCCGCTCCGGCGAGAATGGCCACCATCAAGCGGGCTCGGCGCCGCTGGGTATTGCCGTCGAGAGATCGCGTCATGGATGCTTTCCTTCCTGTCGAGCCGGCCCCTGCAAGACGCATGGCGGCTGATTGCAAACTCACTGGCTGAGAATGCCGCAAGCCGCCTTCTCGGATGCTGGGTGGCGGATTAACAAAAATTCAGGAAAGGGAAGGGGGTGACGGTCCTTCTTGCGACAGCCACGAAAAAGGCGAACTGTTGAGCGAAACTTGTTGTTTCCGGACCGGCGAGTTCACTTGACGGCCCAAGGGAACACGGCAAAGGAAGGGACGCCGCGATGACACTCGACATTGACCGCCAATTGCTCGCCTCGCTGATGATTATGGGATCGGTGGTCGAGGCCCGCGACGCCTACACCGGCGGCCATATGTGGCGGGTTGGGCAATACTCACGGATGCTTGCCGAGGAGATTGGCCTTGATCGCGAAGGAGTCTTCCGTGCCGCCATCGGCGGATTCCTGCATGACCTCGGCAAGATTGGCATTCCCGACGTCATCCTCAACGGCCGCCATCGCTTGAGCCAGCTACAGACGGCGGTTATGCACACCCATCCAGGAATCGGTCGCACCGTGTTGGCGGAACATCCGCTGGCCCCCTTGGCGTTGGAGGCAGTGGCTCACCATCACGAGCGGCCGGACGGCACTGGCTATCCCGATGGACTGGCCGGCGACGCCATCCCCCTGGTGGCGCGCATCGTGGGGGTTTGCGATGCTTTCGATGCCATGACCAGTACCCGTTCCTATCGTTCCGCCATGTCGACGGAGCGTGCCTGTTCTATCCTGGAGGACGGACGCGGCAGCCAGTTCGACGCGGCGTTGGTCGACAGCTTCCTCGCCATGGGTCAGGCCGGCAAGCTGTTGCCGATCATCGGTCATGGCCATCACGGCCACCGCTTGGCGAGTTGCCCCCGCTGCGGCCCGGTGATCGCGACGCATGGCAAGGCCGATGGTGCCCTGCATGTCTGCCGCGCCTGCGGCGACGAGTATCGCCTGCACCGCAAGGATGGCGGTTTCGAGTTGGAGGCAACCGGGCGTCAGGGGGGCGCCGAGCAAATGCGGCCCGAGCCCGACATGGCGCCGATTCAGGAGTTGCTCAGGCTGATGAGCTAACAACGATCCGCGACCCTTCGCCTCGGTAGGAGAGGCGAAGGGTTCGATAAGACGAGACTGGCGTTCAGTTCACCTTGGTGGGCGTCGCGGTCGTCGCGGAAGGAGCGGGGCTGGCGACCACAGTGGGGGCGTTGCTGGTCGGGGCCGAGGCGACATGGTTGGTCGCCGAGATGGCTTGGAGGCTCGCCAGCACGGCGTTGAATTTGGCCGGATTGAGGGTGAGGAATGCCGTCGCGCCGACGGCGAGAAGAATGGCGAAGGTGACAAGGGCGGTGATCTTATTTCTCACAATGACAGATTCTCTCTTGCGCCCACGAAGTAAGGCGGCATCTTTCGTATTGCGCAGGATTGGCGCAACGGATGCTGTATATTCTAGACTTATTTGTGTCTAAATTGTGGAGTTGTCTCCGTAAAAATACCTCACTTTAAATACGGTTAATTATACTTAACTTACTTAGTGACGCAAGCGTGAGCGATTTCGGCAAATGTTTTAGCAAAGCCGTCAAGCGAATAGGTGTCCACGATTTGCCGTCCTTTGGCGGGAGTACCATAGACCAGCATCGTCTTGCCTTTCAGCATGGCCTGCACCAACGCTTTGTTCTGTTGGCTCCAAGCCGTGTTTTGCGCGGTGTAGAGGCTGAATTTGACGCCATCGACATCCACTTCGGCCAGCGCATCCGCCTTGTAGGTATAGCCCGCTGTCACGCTGACCACTCCGTCGCTCTTGTCGGTAGGGCGGTCAGCCACGGAAAAATAGACGTCGCCACGATGCGGCGGCGCATCTTGACTGTGCTTGGGCTTGCTGGCGGCATAGCACACCTTGTCTGCCTTTTGCGCGGAGACAAAGGCTCCCCATTCGCCGGCCCGGCCCAGAGACTTGGTGCCGTCGGCCAGACCAGGAACGGCATAGGTGATGCAACCGAAAAAGACGATCGCCACGGTGGTCGAGGAAAACAGGCGACGCACCCGTCGAGAGGTGTCGATTGAGGTCATCTCTAGAGTCCCCTGTTTATCAGTTCACCGACCGCCACGACTCTCGGCTGGCCGTCTTTTGGTCGGGTTGGCGGAGATCCTTGACCACGCTCAAAGCGGCGCCAAAGCGCTGCACGGCAATGATCTCGCGCCCATTCACAAAATGATCGCAGCCGTGTTGGGTAAACGAGATGAAGAAGTCGGCGTCGCTCGCTTTCGTTGTGAGGCGCATAAAAGGGGGCATGAAATAGGTTGCCGCCAAGGGATCTCCGCACACAGCCACCTTGTAGACGCGGCTGATCTCGCGCCCGCCATTTTCCATCTTGATATAGGCAGTGAGGTCGCGGGCCGCTTCGGCTAGTGAATTGCACCAGTAATCCAATTCGAATTGACCGTCGGCCCCTTTGACGCCACCGGCCAAAGCATTGAAATAGACGTATTCGTCTGGATGCAGGCTGGCCATGATCCACACCTGAAGTAGGGCCGCGGCCGCGAAGGCGAGGCCGAAGGCCTTGCCGCGCCGCTCCGAGCCTTGGCTGATTCGCGTCCACAGGGAATGCAGCCCCACCGCCGCGATCACCGCGAAGGGGGGCAGCAGGAATTCAAAATGGCGAAGGCCGTTGTAGATGGTCGGCCGCTCGATGACAAAGAAGGCAAGGGGGAACGCGGCCGCCAGGACTACGGCGGCGAGTTGGAGGATTTTGGCCTTTTCGATGGTGGCGCGTTGGCGCAGGCGGAACAGCCAGATCGTCACCATCACCAGCCCGACGATAGTGCCGGCGAGGACCAATTCCGGCACCTTCACCAGCAAATAGAGCGGTAGGTAGATGGCTGGAAGATGACCGGCGGGAAGCCATTGACCGGCCATCAGCGTTTCGATGTTGATGCCGTAATGCGAGAAATGCGCCACCGCGACCAAGGGATTGAAGGGTGATTGATAGGCCCAGGGCCAGCAGGCGGCCATGGTTGCATAAGCGATCGGCAGGGCGGGCAGCAGCGCCAGGGCCAAGGTTCGCGCTTCGTCGCCGGCGACCTTCAAGGATCGTGTTTCAAGTCCGCGCCATGCCAGATAGGCCAGAAGGATGATCGCCAGATAAACGCCAGCCAAGCCGCCGCCCACGCGCACGCCCAGGGTCAGCCCCAGGCTCAAGGCGAAAGACATCACCCGGCGGAGCGGTGGGCGCGGCAGATGGGGGATCAATTGGCAGATGGTGAGAAGCGTCCACACCATGCCGACGGCGAAGGGAATATCCTTGGGGTTGTTGAAGGCCGGGCCATAATAGGCAGGGGTCACGGCCAGCAAGCACACCGCCAGGAAGCCCGCACGATCGCCGGCCAGCCGCCGGCCCAGCCGCCACGTTCCCAAGAGGCCGAGGACACCGACAAGCCCGCCGAGTAAATGGCGGGTCTCGTATTCTCCGAGCGGGGAGAACTGATTGAAGAAGGCTGCTACGAAGTCAAATAGACCGCCATAATAATAGAGGTCTTTATAGGAAAGAGCCGACAGGTCATGGAATCCGCTGGCGTAATAGGCCAGAACCATCTGGCCATAGATTTTTTGAACTTCCTCGTCATTGGTGATGCCATAGTCCCGGAAGGTCAGCAGAACCAGCACCAAGGCGACAAGGATCACCAGCCGCGCAAGGTCGGCGAAGGTTATCCCGGAATGCCAGCCCTTCGCCATGGCCGAAGGGGATTCGGCCATGGCGATTTGAATTTTTGCGGCATCCGTTTCTTGCCGCTTGACCGTTGCCCCTGACACGTCCACGCAAGCGCTCCTTCATTCCAGGCGACACCTGGATCTGCCCAGCGCTCTTTAGCCATGAGTTTGTGGCAACATTGCGTCATACGTCGTTTCGTTATGTCATTTTGGCATGCATGCGGGCTCATTTTTCAAGCTGAGCCCGGATTGATTGCAGTTCCTGTCGGCGCTCCACGCTGGTTTCGGGATAGGCCATTTTGAGCCCCTCGAACGTATCGAGGACAATCTGGGAGATAATCAGGCGCGCATTCTCCTTGTCATCGGCGGGAATGACATACCACGGCGTGTCCCGAGTGCTGGTTGCGCCCAGGCATTCCTCATAGGCCGTCATGTAGTGCTTCCAGAACTTTCTCTCTTCGATATCCGCGCTGCTGAATTTCCAGTTCTTTTCCGGATCGTCGATCCGTTCGAGGAATCGCTTACGCTGCTCGTCCTTCGAAAGGTGGAGGTAGAACTTGATGATGCGGGTTCCATTGGCGTGGAGATGTCTTTCCAAATCGACGATGGACCGATAGCGGTCGTGCCACAGCACCGCCTCGTCCTGTGGGGCGTCGGGCAAGCCTTCGTTGCGGAGGATTTCCGGATGGACGCGGGCGATCAGCACTTCCTCGTAATAGGATCGGTTGAAAATGCCGATCCGCCCGCGTTCCGGCAGGTCGCGGGTGGTACGCCAGAGGAAGTCGTGCTGCAATTCGGTGGGGCTGGGGTGTTTGAAGCTGAAGACCTGGCAGCCTTGGGGATTGACGCCGGACATCACATGCCGGATGGCACCATCCTTTCCCGCCGCATCCATCGCCTGGAAGATCAGCAGCACGGCATGGCGATTGGAGGCGTAGAGAAGCTGCTGGTGCGAACTCAGCTTCGCCACATGATCTTCCAGGAGCATTTTATATTGCTCCTTCGACGTGTACACGGGGTCAACGGTCGTCGGCCATTTGTGGAGGTTGACGTCATTGCCTTCGTGGACGCGATAGTCTTTCGACTTTATTTTCATCTTTATGCTCCCAGCCTCACGTTTGCTTGGTGACCTGCGGCGTCAAATCGGCCGGTGTCGTCGCTTTGACGGGATCAAAAATCCGGTAGGCCAGCAGTTTCACGCGGTCGCTCACCAGGAACCAAATCAGGGCATACCCCCAAACAAACAAGGCCCAGCCCCAACCCAGCGGGGTCATGAACAGGCCATAAACGGCAATCAGCGTCGCCAGGATTTGGGTGCCCAGCACGGCCACCCATAAAATTTGCGCGGGGCGGATGGACCAGAACGGGCCACGGGTGCGGGTCAGGAAAATGGTCAGATGTCCGGCCACCGACAGCAGCAGGTACATCAGCGTCTGAAGGTGCGGGCGGTCGAGGTGAAAGACGCGGTCGCCCAGATAAAACAGGCCGAACGCGGCCACCGGGCCGACGACGCCCAACACCGTGGCGATGCCCAGCACCAAGGGCATGTTCCAGGATTCGGGCTGGTCCTTGTAATGAACATTGTCATAGGCGATGGAGAGGATGGCGCCGTCATTGAGCAGCGCCAACATGACGATCATCACCGCCGTCAGCGGATAGAAGTTGAAGATCAAAATCGCCAGGGTCATGAACAGCAGCACCCGCAGCGTCTCTGCGATGCGGTAGATGGCGTAGCTGTTCATGCGCTGGAATATTTTCCGGCTTTCCTTGATGGCGTCGATGATCACCGACAGGCCGGGCGTCATTAGCACGATGGCCGCCGCCGCGCGCGCCGCATCCGTCGCCCCCGAAACGGCGATGCCGCAATCGGCCTTCTTCAGCGCCGGAGCGTCGTTCACCCCGTCGCCGGTCATGCCAACGATATGGCCGCGCTGCTGCAGGACATCGACAATGTGGAACTTGTGTTCGGGGAATACCTGGGCGAAGCCGTCCGCTTTTTCGATGGATTCGGCTAACTGCGCCGTCTCCTGATGCTTGCTGTCGCCAAAGCCGCCGGCGTCGAGGATATTGGTGCCCAACCCCAGTTTCCCGGCGGTCTCCCGCGCGATGGCCAAGGCGTCGCCGGTCACCATCTTGACGTTGATGCCCATCTGCCGGGCGGTGGCGATGGTCGCCTTGGCCTGATCGCGGGGCGGATCGAACAGCGGCAGCACGCCAAGAAATTGCCATGCGCCTTGGGCGTCGGTCCGCGCCACGCCCAGTGAGCGGAAGCCGCGCGCGGCGAAGTCGTTGACGGATTTTTCGACGGCGGCCTTCACCTGTCCGGCATTGGCCGACAAGTCCAGGACGACCTGTGGTGCCCCCTTGGTCGCTTTGAACTTAATCCCGTCGGCGCCCTTGATGGCGGCCTCGGTGCGCTTATGCACCGGATCGAACGGTTGGAAATGCACCACCTGATAGGTCTTCAAGACCTGATCGTTCTTCAGCCCGGCCAGAACGGCCAGATCGATGGTGTCGTTGTTGTCGGCGCGCGAGGCCAGCGCGCCATAGAGGATCACTTGATCGGCGGAAACTCCCTCCACGCTGAACGGATCGCCCAGCGTCAGCTTGTTCTGGGTCAGAGTGCCGGTCTTGTCCGAGCACAATATGTCCACTCCGGCCAGTTCCTCGATGGCCGACAAGCGGGTGACGATGGCTTTTTTCGAGGCCAGCAGGCGGGCGCCCACCGCCATGGTCACCGACAACACCGTGGGCATCGCCACCGGAATGGCCGCCACGGTCAGCACCAGGGCGAATTGCAAGGTGGTCAGCAGCGGATCGCCGCGATAGACGGCGACGGCAATAATCACCGCCACCAAAACTACCGCCAGGATAATCAGATAGTTGCCGATCTTCAGCACCGCGCGCTGGAAATGGCTGACGGTGTGCGCCTCCTGCACCAACTGCGCCGTCTTGCCGAAGAAGGTCTTGGTCCCCGTGGCATAGACCAGCGCGCCAATTTCGCCCTGGCGAATGATCGAACCGGAAAACACCGCGTCGCCGGATTGGCGGGTGATCGGCAGGGATTCGCCGGTCAGCGCCGACTGGTCGACTTCGATGGAGTCGCCTTCCAAAAGGCGCGCGTCGGCCGGCACGATGTCACCCAGCCGCAGGCGAATGACATCCCCCGGCACCAGCTCACGCGCCGCCGGGGTGACCCATTTGCCATCCCGTTTCACCCGCGCCTTGATCGCCAGCGTGGCCTTCAAGGCGGCGATGGCATTGCCTGCCTCGTGCTCCTCCCAGAACCCGACCACGGCATTGGCCAGCAGCAAGACCAGGATGATGCCGAAGTCCGGCCAATGCCGGGCCACAGCCGATAAAACGACGGCGGCTTCGATCATCCACGGGATGGGACCCCAGAAATAGCTGAGGAACTTCAGCAGCAGATTGGTTTTCTTCTCTTCGATCTCGTTGGGGCCATATTGGGCCAGCCGTTTTTCCGCCTCGGCCTGACGGAGGCCATCCGCTGACGACCCCA
>DATGZW010000009.1:0-2231 GCA_035297005.1 Patescibacteria group bacterium | reverse complement strand
GTTGTCATAGATCGATTTGGGGAACGGATTGGGCTTTTGAAAGACCATGCCGACGCGGGCGCGTAGTTGCTCGGAGTCCAGGTCGCGATAGATGTCCTCGTCGTCAAGGGTGACGGTGCCGGTGACGCGGCATCCCAGAATGCCGTCGTTCATACGATTGAGGCTGCGCAGATAGGTCGATTTGCCGCAGCCCGACGGGCCGATCAGCGAGGTGACCTCGTTTTCGAAAATATCGAGAGAAATTCCCTTGAGTGCCCGGCTATCGCCATAAAAGACCTCAAGGTCGCGGCTGGTCATCTTCGCTCGCGCAATGTCCTCCTGCGCGGCGGGCAGGGTCTCGCTGGATGCGGCCAACACTCGGTCTCCTGTCCCGTCCGATAATCCTGATCTTATGCAGGTATAACGTCGGGCGGGGTGCTGGCAACAGGAATCACTCTGATGAGCAGGGAATGGGTGATATGCGGGCTAAAGCGGTGGAATAGGACCGCCGTCCTTAGCCCTCGGCCAGCGGCAGGAACACCGTGAAAGTGCTGCCGTCGCCTAAAATGGACTCGACGGTCATCGCGCCGCGATGGCGGTTGACCACATGCTTGACGATGGCCAGCCCCAGTCCGGTACCACCCAAGCGGCGCGAGCGGGCGGTATCGACGCGGAAGAAGCGTTCAGTCAGGCGCGGCAGATGTTCGCGGGCGATGCCCTCTCCATGATCGCGCACACAGACCGACAGCGCCCGCGTGCCATGCTCGGCCATACTGGGCGGCAAGGTCTCGGCGATTTTGGCGGTGATGTCGATGGCGGTGCCCTCGCGGCCGTATTTCAGCGCGTTGTCCATCAGGTTCTGGAAAATCTGCGCCAGTTCGTCATCCTGGCCCTTGGCCGGCGGCAAATTGTCGGCGACCGACAGAGTAATCTGCATCGAGCGTTTGCGGGCATGTAGTTCCAGTCCCTCGGCGACGCGGCGCAGGATGCCGGCGACATCGGCCTTGCCCGAGGGCGCAGTGTGCTCGTTCAACTCGATGCGCGACAGATTGAGCAAATCGGCGACCAGCCGCGACATGCGCGACGCTTGATCGTACATGATGCCAAGGAAGCGGTCGCGCGCCTCGGCGTCGTCATGGGCGGGGCCTTGCAGGGTTTCGATGAAGCCGAGCAACGCGGCCAGCGGGGTGCGCAGCTCGTGGCTGGCATTGGCGACGAAATCGGCGCGCATCTGTTCCATGCGCTTCAGCGCGGTGATGTCGTGCAGCGACAGAACCGCCTGCGCGCCATCGACGCCGGGGCCGGGCAGAGGTTCGACCAGGGCGCGGAACTCGCGCTCGACCGGCAGCGTCACGGCGAATTCGACATCGCAACCGGGCTCGCCGCTCAACACCCGGTCGGCGGCCTCCAGCAGTTCGGGATTGCGCAACACCTTGGTCAACTCGCGGCCTTGCAGGCTGCGGCCAAAGATGGCGCGGGCGGCCAGATTGGCGCGGACCACCCGGCGGTGGGCGTTCAGCAGGAACAGCGGGCTGGGCAGGCTGTCGAACAGGGTTTCATGGAAGCCGACCAGCTTTTCGGTTTCCTCGTTGCGGCTGCGCCAAGCCCGGCGCAATTGGCTTAGGGCGATGGCGACGCCGGTGGCGACATTGGTGCGCAGTTCAGGTGGTGGGACATCCTGGCCGCTCGACAGGTCGCGGGCATAGGCGGCCAGCTCGGCCAGATCGGCGCCATAGGGTCGCAGCAGCACGGCGGTCAGCGACACCGTGACGATGGCGCCGCCGATGGCCGATAGCGGCTTGATCTCGCCAGAGGCGGCCAGCACGACGAACACCGACAATGCCGGTGTCGAAAGTGCGGCCAAAGCCGGCAGCAGGCGTAGGCTGAGATGGGGTGATGAGGTCATGTGGCCCGATTTCCCCTTCGGCGGAATCCGAAGGGGAGAATTCGGGCTTTTTGGGTTGGCGTCAACCTCTCATCGGGGCCTATGGAGTCAGCCCAGTGGCCTTTCAGCGAAAGGCGTCGTGGCTGGCCAGCACCGCCATGTTGACGATGTCGTTGACGGTGGCGTCCATCGAGGTGATTTGCACCGGTTTCGACAGACCGGTCAACACCGGCCCGATGACCGTGCCGCCGCCCAGCTTTTGCAGCATTTTCCATGCGATATTGGCGGCATAAAGCCCCGGCATGACCAGCACATTGGCCGGACCGCTGAGCCGGCAGAAGGGATAGAGCTTCAGCAATTCGGGGTC
>DATGZW010000008.1:0-3020 GCA_035297005.1 Patescibacteria group bacterium | reverse complement strand
CGGCTTCACCGGCGTCATCGTCGGCATCCGCCGCGACGAGGAAGGCACCCGCGCCAAGGAACGGGTGTTTAGCCCGCGCAACGAAACCGCCGAATGGGACGTCAAGGACCAGCCTCCCGAGTTCTGGGGCCAGTTCAAGACCGACTTCGCCCCAGGCACCCACCTGCGCATCCATCCGCTGCTGCATTGGGGCGAGTTGGACGTGTGGCGCTATATTCAGCGTGAGAAGATCCCGATGGTCGATCTATACTTCGCCAAGAACGGGCGGCGGTATCGCTCGCTGGGCTGCGCGCCTTGCACCGGGTCGGTGGAGAGCAACGCCAGCACGGTCGAGGAAATCATCGCCGAGCTTCAGACCACCCGCACCTCGGAGCGCGCCGGCCGCGCCCAGGACAAGGAATCCGAAGACGCCTTCGAGCGTCTGCGCACGCAGGGCTATATGTGATGAGCAAAGATCCCACCCTCAAGATCGTCATTGTCGGCCATGTCGATCATGGCAAATCCACCCTGGTCGGTCGCTTGCTGCACGAGACCGGATCGCTGCCCGACGGCAAGATCGACAACCTGCGCGAAGTCTGTGAAAAGCGCGGCATGCCGTTCGAATGGGCCTTCGTCATGGACGCCCTGCAAGCCGAGCGCGACCAGGGCATCACCATCGACGTCTCGCATATCCCGTTCCAAAGCGCCCGTCGCCCCTATGTCATCATCGATGCGCCGGGCCATAAGGAATTCCTGAAGAACATGGTCACCGGCGCCGCCAGCGCCGATGCCGCCGTTCTGGTCATCGACGCCATCGAAGGCGTGCAGGAACAGTCGCGCCGCCACGGCTACCTGCTGCATCTGTTGGGCCTGCGCCAGTTGGCGGTGGTGGTCAACAAGATGGACGCGGTGGATTACTCGCAGGCCCGCTTCGACGAAGTCTCTGCTGAAATCCGCGCCTATCTGGGCGGTTTCGGGGTGGTGCCGACGCAAATCATCCCAATTGCCGCCCGCCATGGCGACAACATCATCGCCGCATCGGAAAACACTCCCTGGTACACCGGCCCGGCCGTGCTGGAAGCCCTTGACGGTTTCGATCCGGCGGCGTTGGAGACCGAACTGCCGCTGCGCTTCCCGGTGCAGGACGTCTACAAGCTGGATCATCGCCGCATCGTCGCCGGGCGTATCGAAAGCGGCAAGCTGAAGATCGGTGACCGCCTGCTGTTCTCGCCGTCGGGCAAGACGGCGCGGGTGGCGACTATCGAGCTGTGGTCGGCCCCCACCAGCACCTCGGCGATCGCCGGCCAGTCCATCGGCGTCACCCTTGACGAGCAGATCTTCATCGAGCGCGGGCAGATCGCCAGCCATATCGAAGATGCCCCGCTGGGTACCGACGTGTTCCGCGCCAAGCTGTTCTGGCTGGGCCGCGCGCCTTTGACGGCGGGCCGCCGCTACAAGCTGAAGCTGGCTACCGCCGAGCACATCGTCACCGTGGAAAAGGTCGAGCGGGTCATCGACGTCGCCGATTTGGCCTCGGTCGCCAATGACTGGGTCGAACGCAACGCCGTGGCCGAAGTGGTGTTCCGCGCCCGCAGCAAGGTGGCCCTGGATCCGTTTATCGAGAACCCGCGCACCGGGCGTTTCGTCCTTGTCGATAATTACGACATCGTCGGCGGCGGCGTCATTTCGATGGAAGGCTTCCCCGATAACCGCTGTGCACCGCAGGCGGTGGTCTCCAGCGATTTGACCTCGGTGGCGCACAAGGTCACGCTGGCCGACCGCGAGCGGGTCAACCGCCACAAGGGCGGCATTCTGTGGCTGACCGGCTTGTCTGGGGCCGGCAAATCGACCATCGGCATGGAAGTCGAGCGCCGCCTGTTCCAGAAGGGCTATCAGGTGTTCGTGCTGGACGGCGACAATGTCCGCCAAGGCCTGAACGCCGATCTCGGCTTTGCCCCCGAAGACCGCGCCGAGAACATCCGCCGCGTCGGCGAGGTCGCCAACCTGTTCGCCCAGGCCGGCATGGTGGTGATCTCGGCGTTCATCTCGCCCTATCAGGCCGACCGCGACAGCGCGCGGGCCATCGCGCCGTCGTTGTTCCACGAGATCTACATCAAGGCCGATGTCGAGGAATGCCAGCGCCGCGACCCCAAGGGCTTGTACGCCAAGGCCCGCCAAGGCGCCATTCACGAGTTCACCGGCGTTTCGGCCCCCTATGAAGCGCCGGAACGGCCCGATTTGGTGGTTGATACTCAGACCTTGGGCATCGAGGAGGCGGTGGAAGTAGTGCTGCGCTATGTCGAACGCGACATGCAGCGCGAAGACCGTCAGGGCCGCGAAATGATGCATCCCGACGTCGCGTTATAGGTGTTCTTATCCCAGGGGAGCTTCGGCTCCCTTGGGAGCCGTCGCTTACCCCCCCAGCGTGCCGCTGGCCAGTTTTGTCGGCGAGGCTTTCGATAGTTTTTTCAGCTTGGCGATCAAGGCGCTGACGTCATCGACGTTGAATCCGGCGCGGCCGGTTTTGACTTCGACCAGGGCGGCGCTGGCGGTCAGTAGTGGGAAGACCTTGGGATTTCCGTCGCGGTCGATCGAGGTGATGCAGCCCTTGTCTCGCGCTTCGGCGTCATAGAAGCTTTCGGCATCGCTGCGGAAGTCTTCCAGCAGAGAACGTAGTTCGGCCTCGGCCTCGGCGTTGCTCAATCCCTTGAAGCCGACGAAGAAATCGTCGCCGCCGATATGGCCGAGGAAATGCTCGGGGGCCACCTTCTTGCGCATCAATTCGGCGAACAGCAGAATCGCCCGGTCGCCCTGGCGGAAGCCGTATTTGTCGTTGAACGGCTTGAAATTGTCGAAATCCACATAGGCGTAGACATAGGCGATATCGCTGTCGCTCAGGCTTTCGGTGACGTACTGGTTGATCAGCGCGTTGCCCGGCAGCTTGGTCAGCGGGTTCTGGTCGCGCGCCATGGCCAGGCTTTTCTCGTTGATGACGCGGATGATCGAGCGCGCCGACAGGAAGCCGACATAGCGCATCTGAT
>DATGZW010000007.1:0-3275 GCA_035297005.1 Patescibacteria group bacterium | reverse complement strand
GAGGAGGCCTTGGAGGTGCTGGATCAGGCGCTGAGCGCCGATCCCGCTTATGCGGTGGCGCACGATAATCGGGGTATGATTCTTTATGATTGCCGCCGTTTCCTGGACGCGGCCCAGGCGCATCTGACGGCTTTGGCGCATACGCCGGTCGAGGCCGCGGCCGATCGCGTCGCTATTCTGTTGCATCTGGCTAAGGCCGCCTTCGAGGCGGCGGAATTCGACGCCTCGGAGCAAGCCAGCCGCGCCATTCTGGAACTTGAGCCCGACAATGCCGACGCCTTGGAGCATCTGGCCACGGTGTTGGCGCGTCTGCTGCGTCAGGACGAAGCGATCGTCTTGCTTAACCGGTTGGCCCGCCTGCAAGGCCTGACCACGGGCGGCTGCCAGGACGGATCGGCAGAGGCGACCATTCTGCTGCTGGGCGGCGTCGGCGCCGGCCATGTGCCCACCCGCTATCTGTTCGATCCGGCGCTGTTCGCCACGCGCACCATGATCCTGCTGTCGCCCGACCAGCCGGACGCGCCGTTGGGTGACGTGCCCTATGACTTGCTGATCGACGCCGATGTGATTTTCAACACGCTGGGCGAAGTCGATAAGGATGGCGGTCAGATTGGCCCGGCGGACGCCCTGGTGGCGCGCTTGGGTAAACCGATCCTTAATCCGTCGCATCGGGTGGCGCGCACCAGCCGCGAACAGGTGCATACGCTGTTCGGCGGCATCCCCGGCCTGCGCTTGCCGGGCGTGCGCTGGATGACGCGGGAGGAATTGGCGGATCTGTCCGAGCTTCCGGCTCCGCGGCTGATTCGTCCCGGCGGCACGCATGGCGGCAAGGATTTGGTGCTGCTGCGGACTATCGCTGATCTGGCCGCCTATTTGGCGAAAGTGCCCAATGAGCGCTTCTTGCTGATCGACTTCTTCGACTTCAAGGGCGAGCACGACTGCTACCGCAAGTTCCGCATGATTTTCGTCGATCGAAAGCCCTATCCCTATCACCTTGCCATCGCCGATAGCTGGCTGGTGCATTACTGGCGGGCGGAGATGAGCCGCGACGAGTGGAAAAAGCGCGAGGAGGAAGCCTTTCTGACCGATTGGCGCCAGGTGTTCGGCCCCGTCGGCGCGGCGGCGGTCGAGGAAGTGGGGCGGCGGCTCGATTTGGATTACGGCGGCATGGATTGCAGCATCCTGCCCAATGGCGAGGTTCTGTTCTTCGAGGCCAACGCCTGCATGCTGGTGCATCTGGACGACGCCGAAGCCGAGTTTCCCTATAAACACCGGGCGGTGCCGCGCATTCGCGACGCCGTGACGCGCATGGTGCGGGATCGCGTCGCCAAAGCGCGGCCCTGATTTTGAATCTGGAAGTTGCATAGTGGGGTATGTAAGTAACGGTAGGGGACTTGAATTGGCTGAACTGTTCTCGTAGGTTGCCAATATTACAGAGGCGTCATGGGGCAGGGTGGGCTTGCATGCGTCGAGGCCTCTGGCAACAGGAGGGTAGTTTGAAAAAAATCGCTCGTTTCTCCGCGTTCGTTATGTTGGCCATTACGTTGGCGGCTTGCGCCACGTCCGGTAAAAAGATTTCCGACGCCGATGTTTCAACCCTGCAAAAAGGCGTGACAACATACGATGTTGCTCTGGCCAAATTTGGCAAGCCGAGCAATGTCATGGTCAATTCTGACGGCAAGCGGACCGTCGAATACACCTATGTCCACACCCAGGTCGATGGGAAGACTTTCATTCCATTTGCTGGCGCGTTCATCGGCGGCGCCAATTCCGAGAGCCAGACTTTGACTTTGACCTTCAATAAAAGCAATGTTCTTGAAGAATATGCCACCTCTCAGGGGCAGACCAACGTCAGTAATCACTGATCTAGGACTTGCTGTTCTGATCTTCGGTTGCCGTATTGGTGTCCTACCCATATTGCCGTATGGGTAGGACATTTTTATTTCAAGTTATTCTGGTGTATATTTGGCGAGATGGCGCGATCCATTTTGAGGCGGTTAGACATTAACCACAGGCATTTCCTTTCCCTGGCGGGTCCAAGAAAGGCAGTCCGCCATTGAGAGAAATGCGCCTTTCAGATAGGGTGGATATAATTGCGGTTAGTCTAGACCGAATCCGGCTTGACCGTCTTAAGGCAGGTTCCCGTGACATATTTCGCCGCCCCATCATCGACGCATAGGCCGCTCGAATCCCTGCAATCCAGCAATCATGCGCAGGTTGTGGATGGGACGTCCGCGGCTCGGGTGGTGGTGCCCGGCGGTAACTTCCTGCTGACGGCCGACTTCCACCGCTCCGGCCCCGATCTGATCCTGACCGGCCATGACGGGCATCAGGTGGTGGTGACGGGGTTCTTCGCCTCGGCGCATCCTCCGGCGTTGACCACCGCGGCGGGCGCCATCATCGATGCCGATTTGGCCTTTAAGCTGGCCGGACCTCTGGCGCCCGGACAATATGCCCAGGCCAACGGCGCCGCCTCGCAACTGCACGCCATCGGCACGGTGGACAAGGCGGCGGGCAGCGTGACGGTGCGCCATAGCGACGGCACCAGCGAAACGCTGACCAAGGGCAGCACCGTCTATCAGGGCGATTTGCTGGAAACCGGCAAGGACGGCTCGGTCGGCATCGTCTTCGCCGACCGCACGGTGTTCTCGCTGGGTGGCGGCGGGCGCATGGTCATGGATGATTTGGTCTATGACGCGCAGGCGCATAGCGGGCATTCGGCCTTTTCTGTGGTGCAGGGCACCTTCAGCTTCGTTTCCGGCCAGATCGCAAAATCGGGCGCCGACGCCATGACCGTCAAGACTCCGGTCATGACGATCGGCAGCCGCGGCACCACGGTGGCCGGCGTGGCCTCGGCCGAGGGCGAGAATAACACTGTTTCGCTGTTGCCTGACGCCGATGGCGGCACTGGGCAGATCCTGATTTCCAACCAGTCCGGCACCCAGGTTCTGACCGTCGCCAATCAGACGGTGCAGTTGTCGAGTGCCTTTGAGGCGCCGCCGCCGCCAGTGGTTCTGCCGCAGCAGCAGCTTCAGCAGATGTACCAGAGCGCCGTCGAGGCGCGGCCAAGCCAGCCCACCCAGGATCCGCCGATCCACAACGATCCCGTCGTGCCAGGGCAGCCGGGGCAACCCGGAGCGCCAGCGGCGGCGCCGCACGGTGCTGCTCCGGGGCAGACCGGCCAAGCTCCGGCTGGTCCGTCGCCGCAATTGGCCGACGTGTTGCAGAATAAGCCCAGCGAGGACATGCGGAACGACGGTGTCGTCAGTCCCAGC
>DATGZW010000006.1:0-7390 GCA_035297005.1 Patescibacteria group bacterium | reverse complement strand
CCGCCACCACCTTTATCGTCGGCGTCGAAAACATCGACTATCTGCCGCATTACACCGTGGAAAACGGCGAGTACAAGGGCTTTGCCCGTGCCCTGCTCGACGCTTACGCCAAGGATCGCGGGCATGTTTTCGAATACCGGCCGATCCCCATCGCCCGCCTGTTCCGCGAATTCGTCGAAGGCAATGTCGATTTCAAATATCCCGATCATCCGAACTGGTCGCAGGAAATCAAGATCGGCAAGGCCATCGTTTATAGCGATCCGGTGGTCGCCTATATCGACGGCGTCTCGGTAGTGCCTGCCAAGCTCGGGCAACCCCAAGAGAAAATCCGCACACTGGGCACCATTTATGGCTTCACCGCCTGGGACTGGCTGGACCAGATCAAAGCCGGCCGCGTCCGGCTGGAGGAAAACCCCCATTTCGAGGGCTTGGTCAAACAGGCGCTGTGGGGCCGCGTCGATGGCGTTTATGCTAATGTATCGGGTGTCGCCTACCAGTTGGACCAAGTCCTCAAGCAACCCGGCGGGTTGGTCTTCGACCCCTCGTTACCCTATAGCCGCAGCAGCTATCTGCTGTCGACGATCAAGCACCCGGAAATCATCGCCGACTTCAATGCGTGGATGAAGGAAAACGCCGCCCGCATCTCGCAGATGAAGATCGATTATGCGGTCGAGAAGGGCCTGCAATAGACGGTTTCTGCTGAGCGGCGTGGATACCCGCGACGAGCGCGGGCATGACGGTGAGATATTTCCCCTGCATCTCTTGGACAAGATAGCGCGACAAACAGACAAAAAAGGCCGGATCACTCCGGCCTTTTTTGTCACAAACCTTCATCAGCCCTCATTCGGCCATTTCGGGTTCCTTGCTGGGGCTGCGGCCGCCTTCCAGGAAGTCGAAGCTGAGGGCGCCGTCCTTGACGTCCACTTTGACCACGCCGCCCTTGGACAGCCGGCCGAACAACAACTCCTCGGCCAGCGGCTTCTTGATGTGCTCTTGGATGACCCGCGACAACGGGCGCGCGCCATAGGCTTGGTCGTAGCCCTTTTCCGCCAACCACACCCGCGCGCCGTCGGACAGTTCGATGGTCACGTCGCGGTCGCCCAGTTGGACTTCCAACTGCATGACGAACTTGTCCACCACCCGCGACACCACATCCGCCGACAGCGGCGCGAAGCCGATGATGGCGTCCAGGCGGTTGCGGAATTCAGGCGTGAACAGGCGCTTGATCGCTTCCTGGTCGTCGCCGACGCGCACTTCACGACCGAAGCCGATGGCTGGCTTAGCCATTTCCGAGGCTCCCGCATTGGTGGTCATGATCAGGATGACGTTGCGGAAATCGACGATCTTGCCGTTATGGTCGGTCAGCCGGCCATGGTCCATCACCTGCAACAAGATGTTGAACAGATCGGGATGAGCCTTTTCGATTTCGTCGAGCAACAGCACGCAATGCGGATGCTGGTCGATGGCGTCGGTCAGCAAGCCGCCCTGGTCGAAGCCGACATAGCCCGGCGGCGCGCCGATCAGACGCGACACCGAATGCCGCTCCATGTATTCGGACATGTCGAAGCGGGTCAGCTCGATGCCGAGGATGCGGGACAACTGCCGCGCCACCTCGGTCTTGCCGACGCCGGTCGGGCCTGAGAACAGATAGCAGCCGATCGGCTTTTCCGGCTCGCGCAAGCCGGCACGGGCCAGCTTGATCGCCGAGGACAGCGAGTCGATGGCGAAGTCCTGACCGAACACCAGGGTCTTGAGGTCGCGGTCGAGGCTGCGCAGCACCTCCATATCGTTGGTGGACACGCTTTTGGGGGGAATGCGGGCGATCTTGGCGACGATTTCCTCGACATCGCGCACGGTCACGGTCTTGCGGCGCTTGGACTCCGGCAGCAGCATGCGGGCAGCCCCAACCTCGTCGATGACGTCGATGGCCTTGTCGGGCAACTTGCGATCGGTGATATAGCGCGCCGCCAGCTCGACCGCCGCACGGATGGCGTCATTGGTGTAACGCACCCGATGATGCGCTTCGTAATAGGGCTTCAGGCCATGTAAAATCTTGATCGCATCCTCGACCGACGGCTCATTGACGTCGATCTTCTGGAAGCGGCGGACCAGCGCGCGGTCCTTCTCGAAGTGGTTGCGGTATTCCTTGTAGGTGGTCGAGCCGACGCAACGCAGCGAACCCGAGGCCAAAGCCGGCTTCAGCAGGTTCGACGCGTCCATCGACCCGCCCGAGGTTGCCCCGGCGCCGATCACGGTGTGGATTTCGTCGATGAACAGGATGGCGCCGTCCAGCGCTTCCAATTCCGACACCACCGCTTTCAAGCGTTCCTCGAAATCGCCGCGATAGCGGGTGCCGGCCAGCAGCGCGCCCATGTCGAGCGAAAAGATGGTGGCGTTCTTCAGCACGTCGGGCACCTCGCCCTTGACGATGCGCCGCGCCAAGCCTTCGGCGATGGCGGTCTTGCCGACGCCCGGATCGCCGACGTAAAGCGGGTTGTTCTTCGAGCGGCGGCAGAGGATCTGGATGGTCCGTTCGATCTCCGGCTCACGGCCGATCAGGGGGTCTATCTTGCCTTGCAGCGCCTTGCGGTTGAGATTGACGCAATAGGCACTCAGTGCTTCCTGGCCTTTCTTCACCACGGTTTCCGCCTTCGCATCATCATCGGCGCCATGCACCGGCTTGGCCTGGCCGCGGCCTGGAGCCTTGGCGATGCCGTGCGAGATATAGTTCACCGCATCCAGGCGGGTCATATCCTGCAATTGCAGGAAGTAGACGGCATGAGATTCCCGTTCGGAAAACAGCGCCACGACGACGTTGGCCCCGGTCACTTCCTCGCGGCCCGAGGACTGGACATGGATGGCGGCACGTTGCACCACCCTCTGGAAACCGGCGGTCGGCTTGGGATCGCCGACACGCGTGGTCACCAGATCGGCCAGGGCGCTGTCGATGAAATCGGTCAGGTCGCGCCGCAGCCGGTCAAGATCGACATTGCAGGCACGCAGAACCGCGACGGCATCCTGGTCGTCGGTCAGCGACAGCAGTAAGTGTTCAAGGGTTGCATATTCGTGACGCCGCTCAGCCGCCAAGGCAAGAGCGCGATGTAAGCCCTGCTCCAGATTCCGCGACAGCATCGGCATCTATTCCTTTTCAATAGTACACTGAAGCGGATGCTGGTTCTGCCGGGCCAAATCCATGACCTGCGTTACCTTGGTCTCCGCCACCTCATATGTGTACACGCCGCAGACCCCGACCCCGCGTTGATGGACGTGCATCATGATGCGCGTCGCCTCCTCGCGGTCTTTGCCGAAAAAACGCTCCAGCACGTGAACGACGAACTCCATCGGAGTATAATCGTCGTTCAGCATCAGCACTCGATACATGGACGGCCGCTTGGTTTTCGGCCGCGTTTTGATGACGACGCCAATTTGGGGGCCGTCATCGTTGGGCTTGTCGCTGTCGCTGGTGCTCATTCGTTCTATTCGGCTCACCGGTGTCTCTGTCGGAACACACTCGGTATATTGGGTCTGGGCGGCTGGGGAAAACCCCCCTGTTCGCCAGATCGCCATCGCCTATGCCCTTTCCCATAAAGAAAAGGCCCGGCGGAGCTTCCTCCACCGGGCCCGACATCCCATCCTTCAGCGCAACGGCCCTCGGATGCAACATCTTTTGGTCGCGCAGTTAGGCGGCGTGCTTGGTCAGCGTCTTGACCACGGCTTCGACGCGGCCGCTGATGGGGGCCAAAGCCTCCTCGGTCAGCTTGGACGAAAGCTGGCCCAGCTTGGTGCTTTCGACGACCAGCTTGTCGAAATTGGCCTTGGCCACCGACGACGACAGCTCGACCACGTCCTGGAAGGTCTTGGCGCCGAGCAGAGCCTTGCTGGCGGCGACGGACTCTTCAATCTGCGCCTGGGCCAGGGTGACGATGCTCTGCGAGATGTTCTGGACGCCACGGGCAACGATGCTGCTGGCCTGGACGAAGGCGTCCAAATTGGCCTGACCGAACTGCAACACGTCCTCATAGCCCTTGAACGCCGCCGAACCGGCCTTCACCGCCGCCTCGACATGCTCCTTGGACAGCGAAACCGCCTTGTCCACGCCCTGGCTGGCGACATCGGCGCCGGCCTTGACCACGCTCTCGATGGTCGCCTTGTGCACGACGACCGCTTCCTCGATCTGCTTGACGACGTCGGTGCCGGCGGCAACGACGGTCTGAACCGCCTTTTCCGCATTGACGACGGTCTCTTTCTGAACGGCGACCGCGTCTTCGATCTGCTTGACGACATCGGCGGCGGCGGGGGTGGCGGTCACAGTGGCAACGGCGGCTACGGATTTGGCGGTCTTGGCGGTGGCCATGGTCATGAGCTCCTTGGACAGCGAATGAGGGTCAGGGGGCATACCCTGTTTCTTTCCGCACTACGCCCCATTTCGGGTCACGCATTGCAATGCAACATAACAAGGATATGCCCCACCAAAGCCCCCGTCGTCAACGCTTATTTGTGCAGTGCAGCATCGACGTCACAAAACCGTGATACGGCTCAATTTCCCACCAATCCGTTCGCCCCCACCTTGATGTACCAACGCTCATTTTCAGCGCGCCGCCGCGACTCGCTGACCAGTTCGGTGCTGTCGATCGGGTGCGGCTCGTTGAAGGCGACCTTGGTGGCGTCCAGGCCCAGCAGCGCCTTGGGGAAGGTCAGCTTCTGGAAGGCGTCCTGCGGGTACAGCCAGGCGGTGAAGTGGTAGCTGCCGTGATAGCAGGACGCCGCCGTCCAGTAATAGCCGTCGGACGGCATTTGCAGGCCGATGGCGGGCGGGCCGAAGGCACCGCTATCCGCGAAGGCGCTCATCAACTGATCGTTCATCTCTGCCGGCAAGCTGGCCGAGGCGGTTGCGCCCCGCCACGGCGCCAGCAAATCGTCGGTGGTGATCGAGGTCAAGCTGCCGGTGCCGATGACCCGCTGATCGAGCTGGCGCGGCGCCTTCAGGCCCAGTTCATAAATCCGCACCTGCTCGCGCCACTGGCCGTTATAAACCACACGCACCTGATCGGGGGCGTTGGCGTGGCAACTCGCCTTGATGTCGTCGCCAGCCAGGAACGAAAACCACGTCACCTTGCGCGCCGCTGCGTTGTCGATCCCCTCTCCCTTGTACATGCACCCGGCCACGGATGCCGAAAGGAGAATAACCAACAGGCCGAAATTCAGTTTGTTCCGCATCATCATTAACCGATTCCTAATCCAACCCTGCCTATTATCAGCAAAGCCGCACAGGGTTCAATCCAACGTTATTGGAATGTATCCGGCGGCTTATTCCGTCTCTCCGAAGGCGATGTCGAGCCGCCACGAAAAACATTCCTTGAAGGCGTCCAAAGTATGGACATCGGAATGTGGATTTCTTATGGTGAATGCGTCGTTTTCGGCCGTGTTCCGCGCAAGGCTATAGGACGTGAAATTGAACGCCCAGAAGTCCCCTCCGTTGTTCCTGTTCCAAGCGACGCTCCGTCGCTTTTCTGTCCTATTCCTGATCCTGATCGGCGTTTCACTCACGCTGGCGGCGGCCCCCGCACAGGCGAAATACGCCTCGATGGTCGTCGATGCCGATACCGGAGAGGTTCTGCATTCGGTCAACCCCGACAACCGGAACTATCCGGCGTCGCTGACCAAGATGATGACGCTATATCTGCTGTTCGATGCGTTGGACAGCGGCAAGGTTCATCTCTCCGACCGCATGCCGGTGTCCGCGCACGCCGCCGGACAGGCGCCATCGAAACTTAATCTGCGCCCCGGTCAGACGCTGGAAGTCGAAGACGCCGTGCTGGGTCTGTGCACCAAATCGGCCAATGACGCCGCCGTGACCGTCGGCGAGTTCCTGGGCGGTTCGGAGCCGGCTTTCGCCGAGATAATGACCCGCAAGGCCCGTGAACTGGGGATGCGCCAGACCACCTTCCGCAACGCCTCGGGCCTGCCTAACCTGGGTCAGATGAGCACGGCGCGCGACATGATCACCCTGGCCCGCGCCCTGATTCACAACCACGCCAAGCAGTACCACTACTTCTCGACCCGCCAGTTCACCTATAACGGCGCGACGCTGGGCACCCACAACCACCTGATGGAGCATTACGAGGGGGCGGACGGCATCAAGACCGGCTATATCGCCGCCTCGGGCTTCAATCTGGTGGCTTCGGCCAAGCGCAACGGCCGCCGTTTGATCGGCGTGGTGTTCGGTGGGCAATCCGCCGCCGCCCGTGACCGTCACATGGCTCAGTTGCTGGACGAAGGCTTCGCCCGCACCCCCGGATCGTCGGGCGTGGAACTGGCCGACACCGCCGAGCAGCCGGACGCCGCCGAGGTGACCGCCGCCACCGCCGACGACGAAATGCCCGCCGCCCCGGCCGCCAAGCATGACGCCACCTTCAAGATGGCCGCCGTCGAACCACCGGCAGCCGATTACCAGTCGGTGATGAAGGCGATGGCGCAGGCCAAGGCCGGTCATGTCCAACTGGCTTCCGCCACCCCCGCTGCCAAGCCGCGCCGCCGCGCCGAACCGGTCGAAGCCGGTGACAGCGAAGACGAGGACGACGACGATAACTGGGGCATCCAGGTCGGCGCCTATGCCCAACAGGCCAAGGCCAAAGCCGCCGCCAACTCCGCCGCCCATATGCTGGGCAAGTTGGTGTCGGATGGTGAAGTCGATGTCGCCCGCTCCAAGGGCCATGGCAATAAAATCTTCCGCGCCCGCGTCATCGGCTTGCCCGAAGACACCGCCCGCGAAGCCTGCCGCCGTCTGGCCCGCAAGCACTCGTCCTGCGCCGTGGTCAATGCCGGGGTCAACGTCGCCTCGCGCTGACCGCCGTCACCACCGCCGCCTAAACATCGCCCCCCTCGCCGCTTGTCGTCGAGGGGGTTTTTGTTTTGTCTGGGCGATGGCGCCAATCTCACCCCGCCGAAGACGCCAGCACCGCCCCGCGAGAAGCCATCAAATACAACCCCATATGATGTGTCAGCTCGCGCGGATGGGTGGCCGTCGGCGGCAGTCCTAAGTCATCGACGACGCTGCGCGGCAGGTCGTAGGTGGCGCAGCCCGGCTCAAAGACCACCACGTCGCCCAAACCAGGCATGAGCCCGTGGTTCCGCGCCGACAGCAGCGTCAGCACGAAATCCATGACGCAGACATCGGTGCAGATGCCGACCACCAGCACCGCCTGCACAGCGTTGCCGTTGACCCAATCGACGACACGATTGCGCCCGCTAACCGGATCGATGCCGCCGATGAAGCCATTGATGCAGTCCTTGCGCAGGGGCATCGCCTGCGGGCAGGCGGTCAGCCAAGCCAGGGCGGGAACAAGTTCTTCCTCGCCGCTGCCGATCTCGCAATGCGGCGGATAGGGCG
>DATGZW010000005.1:0-4651 GCA_035297005.1 Patescibacteria group bacterium | reverse complement strand
CGCATAATACAGCGGCAGAATGCCTAAGCGGTCGCGCACCAGCCATAGCTTGCGCGCGCGGCAATCCCATAGGGCGAAGGCGAATTGGCCGTTCAGCATTTCCCAGGTGCGAGCGCCGTAGCGTTCATAGCATTGAACGATGACCTCGCTATCGCCCTGGGTCTGGAAGCGATGGCCCAGCGACAGCAGGTGCTGGCGCAACTCGATGTAGTTGAAGACCTCGCCATTGAAGCACAGCCACAAACTGCCATCGCCATTGCCGATCGGCTGCGCGCCGCCAGCCAGATCGACGATGCTCAGGCGGGAATGCGCCAACCCGACGCGGTCGTCGCGATACAAGCCGTGCCCATCCGGCCCGCGATGCTCCAACATCGCCACCATCCGGCGCAATTCCTCGAACGCCACCGGCGATGCCCATGGTTCCACCATCAAGCCCGCAATACCGCACATCGATTGGATCCTCATATTGGGGCAGGCGTGCAGGGAGTGACGGCCGCGCCCTCCGTCTCACAATGATGGCGCGCATCGCCAAGAGGCTCAACCCAGCCCAATGGCAGGGTGACGATCTATGCCGTGCCAGCCCGCATGGATAAACAGAAGCGAATAGGCTAGGCACTTCACCAAAATAAATATCACCACTACCGTATGAAACACCTGCGCTCTTATTTGATCATCTGGACACCCATTCGACGCCACGGCATCTGGACGAACGTCACTGTAAATACATCTAAATATAGAAACCCACTATTTTCCCATACATACCAACTACGCCATCATCGTGCATCACAATGAATACACACCATTCCGTTTATGACATGCGCATTATTTACGCCATGACCAAGCCATGATGTCCTGACCGCCGCAACGATCCGCGAGCGTTTTGGAGGTTAGACGTGTCTCAGCCCTTTAACAGAGATGTCAGTCTGGAGCCCGGTCAGGCCCCTGTGCCGGTGGCGGCGGTGCGGGCGAAAATCCGCGCCTATATCGTCGAAAACCTGCTGCTCGGCGCCGACCACGACCTGACCGACGCGATGTCGCTGATCGAGGCCGGCATCCTGGATTCCACCGGAGCCATGGAGCTGGTCGCTTTCATCGAAGCCGCCTTCGCCATCACCGTCGCCGATGAGGAACTGACCCCCGACAACCTCGATTCCATCGACAACATTTGCGCTCTCGTCGAACGGAAACTGGCCGGGCAATAGCCCTCGCGGAGACTTTTCCATGATGTTGGTGCACCATCTGTTGCGTCACACCGCCGATTCCTGTCCAGGCCAGTTGGCGCTGATCGTCGGCAATCAGGGGCATAGCTTCCGCTCCATCGACCGGGCCAGCGACCGCTTGGCCTGCGCGCTGCAACGCATGGGCGTGCAGCGCGGCGACCGCGTTGCCGTGATGATCGAGAATTCGGCCGAGATGGTCATCTCGCTGTGGGGCGTGCTCAAGGCGGGGGCGGTGTTCGTGCCGGTCAACCACACCACCAAGGGCGACAAGCTGGCCTTCATCTTGGAGGATTCCGCCGCCCACACCCTGATTGCGCCGGCGCAACTGCACCAGCGGGTGCTTGACGCCGCAAAACAAGTAGTCGGGTTGCGCGGACTCATCTGGGTCGGAGACGTACCCAATCTGACCGGTCAACGCCTCGCCGATATCATCGACGGTCCGCACGCCCTGCCCGCCGACCCCGGTTTGATCGACCAGGATCTGTGCCTGCTGATCTACACCTCGGGCTCGACCGGGCGGCCCAAGGGCGTGATGATGACGCACCGCAGCATTCACAACAACATCTGGTCGATATCGACCTATCTGGGCAATGTGCCCAGCGATATCGTTCTGTGCGTGCTGCCGCTGTCCTTCGATTACGGGCTGTTCCAGATCCTTACCGGCGCTCGCGTCGGTTTTACCGTGGTGCTGGAACGCTCCTTCGCCTACCCCTATGAGGTGCTGAAACTGATCGACCGCCACAAGGTCACCGGCCTGCCCGGCGTGCCCACCATCTTCGCCACCCTGCTGCAATTCGCCCCATTCACCGGGCTCAACCTGACCTCGCTGCGCTATCTGTCCAACACCGCCGCCGCCTTTCCGCCCGCGCATATCCGCCGGCTGCGCGAATTGCTGCCCCAGGCGACGATCTTTTCCATGTTCGGCCTGACCGAATGCACGCGCGTCAGCTATCTCGACCCGGCCAAGCTGGAGCGCAAGATCACCTCGGTCGGCAAAGGCATGCCCAATTCGGAAACCTACATCGTCGATGACGACGGCCACCGCGTCGGCCCCGGCGAAATCGGCGAGCTGGTCATTCGCGGCACCAGCGTCATGCGCGGCTATTGGCGCCGCCCCGAAGACACCGCGCGCGCCTTGCGCAGCGGCGACATCCCCGGCGAGATGGTGCTGTATTCCGGCGATTTGTTCCGCATGGACGAAGATGGCGACCTTTATTTCATCGGCCGCAAGGACGACGTGTTCAAATGCCGGGGCGAAAAGGTCAGCCCCAAGGAAGTCGAGAACGTCCTTTACGAACTGCCGGAGATCGCAGAAGCGGCGGTTATCGGCGTCCCCGACTCCATCGACGGCATGGCCATCAAGGCCTTCGTCGTCCCGCGCGACGGCCACAGCCTGACCGAACAAAGCTTGCGCAAACATTGCCGGGGCCGCTTGGAGCCACAGTTGGTGCCCAAGTTCTTCGAGCTGTGCCACGCCTTGCCGAAGACCGATTCCGGCAAGATCACCAAAAGCGTCATCCGCGCCTTGGCCGGAACCGCCGGCCAGTCGCTGCCCCCCGCCGAGTCCTGATCTCGCCTTGGCGGCGAGTTTCGCAATCACTGAGAACCCATGGTAGCATGGGGCCGTTGCCGTGATGCGAGGGACCGTCGCCGATGTTCGCCCTGTCCAAGATCCTGTGGGAGCTGACGCGCCCCAGCACCCTGACCTTGCTTTTGATCCTGGCCGGCTTGTGGCTATCGCGCGGACGTTGGCGCCAAGGCGGACGGCGGTTGGCGCTGGTCGGCGGCGGAGTGTTCCTGACCATCGCAGTGCCCCCGACCTTCATCCTGCTTCTGGCGCCGCTGGAAAACCGCTTTCCTCAGATCCACGAAATGCCGGCGCAGGTGGACGGCATCATCGTTCTGGGCGGGGCGCTCAACCTTGACCAAGCCGCCCGCCATGGCATCCCGGCGCTAAACGCCGCCGCCGAGCGCATGACCACCTTCGTCACCCTGGCCCGCCATTATCCCAACGCCCGATTGGTCTTCACCGGCGGCTCCAGCGCACTGCGACCGGGCAGCTTGATGGAAGCCGACGTCGCCCGTCAGCTGTTCGACGGGCTGGGCCTGGACACGCGCCGTGTCATCTTCGAACGCGACTCCCGCAACACCTTCGAGAACGCCATTCTCACCAAGGCGCTGGTCGATCCCCGGCCCGGCGAGACCTGGGTGCTGGTCACCTCGGCTGGCCACATGCCGCGATCGGTCGGCATCTTCCGCAAGATCGGCTGGCCGGTCTTGCCCTGGCCGGTCGCCTATAAGGGCGGCGACGGCCGGCTGGAGATCGGCGAGAACCTGTCACAATTCGATTGGACCGTGCATGAATGGACCGGCTTGCTGGTCTATCGCCTGCTCGGCCGCACCGACGCCCTGTTCCCCGCGCCCTAAGAGGCTGAACGAAAACTAAGTTTAGTAATCTCGGTTAGTTGCAATTTCATCTGGTTGAAAATCAAGATGGATGACCAAAAAACAAACCGGCCGCCCGCGTGATGCAAGGGCAGCCGGCTTATTGGTGGTGGCCGTTCAGACCTGAGCGTGTTGTTCGATCAGGGCGTTCTTCATCGATTTTTGCAGCTTCTCGAAGGCGCGCACCTCGATTTGCCGGACGCGTTCGCGGCTGATGCCGTATTGCTGGCTCAGATCCTCCAGCGTCACCGGGTTCTCGCGCAGGCGCCGCTGGGTCAGGATGTGGCGCTCGCGTTCGTTCAGGCCGGTCAGAGCATGCGCCAGCAGGTGGCGGCGGTTGCCCAGTTCCTCGCGCTCGGCCAGTTCGGTTTCCTGGTCGTCGCGATCATCGACCAGCCAATCCTGCCACTCGCCCTCGCCATCGATGCGCACGGGGGCGTTCAGGCTGTGGTCGGGACTGGCCAAGCGACGGTTCATACTGACCACGTCGTTCTCGGACACCTCCAACTCCAGGGCGATCTTGGTGACGTTTTCGGGCGACAAATCGCCTTCGTCGATCGCCTGCATCTGGCCCTTGAGCTTGCGCAGGTTGAAGAACAGCTTCTTTTGCGCGGCGGTGGTGCCCATTTTCACCAGCGACCAGCTATGCAGGATGTATTCCTGGATAGCGGCGCGGATCCACCACATGGCGTAAGTCGCCAGCCGGAAGCCACGGTCGGGGTCGAAGCGGCGCACCGCCTGCATCATGCCGACATTGCCTTCGCTGATAAGCTCGCCCAAGGGCAGGCCATAGCCGCGATAGCCCATGGCGATTTTGGCAACCAGCCGCAGGTGACTGGTGACAAGGCGATGGGCGGCCCCCATATCCTCATCATCCCGATATCGCTTGGCCAGCATGTACTCTTCCTGCGGACCCAGCATGGGGAACTTGCGGATTTCTTGCAGGTAGCGTGACAGGTTGCCTTCGGGGGCGATGCTCAATCCAG
>DATGZW010000004.1:0-8788 GCA_035297005.1 Patescibacteria group bacterium | reverse complement strand
TTCAGCATGCCGACCACCAGATCGAGCGGACGATCGCGCCAGCTGGCGGCGACGCGCGACAGGATTTCTCCCGCCGCCGGGTTATGTCCGCCGTCCAACCACAGCTCCCAACCGGGCGGCAGCATGGCAGGCAGTGGGCCGCTGGTCAGGCGTTGCAGGCGGGCGGGCCACACGGCGTTGCTCAGCCCAACGGCGATGGCGAAATCGGACAGCGGGACGGCGTTCAACAGCAACGCAGCGGCGACGGCCAGCCCGGCATTATGGATTTGATGCGGCCCCGCCAAAGCCGGTAGCGGCAGGCTCAGGCTGCGATCGCCCATGGTGAACAGCAGGCCGAGCGGGGTCTTCTCGACGGTCCAGTCGCGGCCCTCCAGATAGAGCGGCGCGCCCAGTTCGGCGGCGCGGGCGATGATCACATGCAAGGCGGCGGGGTCTTGCGCCGCCGACACGCAGGGCACGCCCGGCTTCATGATGCCGGCCTTTTCGGCGGCGATGGCGGCGACGGTGCCGCCAAGAAAGGCTTGGTGGTCGAGCGAAATCGGCGTGAGGATCGTCAGCGCCGGAGTGTCGATGACATTGGTGGCGTCGACCCGCCCGCCAAGGCCGGTTTCCAGCAGGCAGACCGCCGCTGGAACGCGCGAAAAAGCAAAGAAGGCAGCGGCGGTGGTGATCTCGAAGAAGGTGATCGGCTGGCCGCTATTGGCGCGTTCGCAGTCTTCCAGGATGGCCAGAAGATCGGCCTCGCCGATGACCTGACCGGCGACGCGGATGCGCTCGGCAAAGCGCACCAGATGCGGCGAGGTATAGACATGCGCCGACAGCCCCGACGCTTCGACCATCGCCCGCAGATAGGCCAGGGTCGAGCCCTTGCCGTTGGTGCCGGCGATGTGCACGACCGGCGGCAGGCGGCGCTCGGGGTGACCCAGCGCCGCCAACAGCCTCTCGATGCGGTCCAGGGCAAGGTCAATGACCTTGGGATGCAGGCTTTTCAGCCGCTCCAGGACAGCGTCATACACCCGGTTCGGCCTCGAAGGTATCGGGGGCGTCGATGGCCAGCGACAGCAATTGCCCAGCAGGGGCGCGGTTGCGCAGCAGGCTAAGGATGCGGCCCAGCGTTTCTTTCAGCTTGTGGCGATGCACCACCATATCGACCATGCCGTGGTCAAGCAGGTACTCGGCGCGCTGGAAGCCGTCGGGTAGTTTCTCGCGGATGGTGGTTTCGATGACACGGGCGCCGGCAAAGCCGATCACCGAGCCGGGCTCGGCGATATGGATGTCGCCCAGCATGGCGAACGAGGCCGAAACGCCACCGGTGGTCGGGTCGGTCAGCAGGACGATATAGGGCAAGCCCTTATCCTTGACCTTGTCCACGGCGACGGTGGTGCGGGCCATCTGCATCAGGCTGAGGATGCCTTCCTGCATGCGCGCGCCGCCCGAGGCGGGGACGATGATCAGGGCGGCGTCCTGCAACACCGCCAGCTCGGCGGCAGCGACGATGCCCTCGCCCACGGCGATGCCCATCGAGCCGCCCATGAAGGCGAAATTGAAGGCGGCAACCACGGCGTTGACGCCATTGATCTTGCCATGCGCGACGACGATGGCGTCCTGCTCGGCAGTCTTGGTCTGGCTGTCCTTCAGACGGTCGGTATAGCGCTTGGTATCGCGGAACTTCAGCGGATCGATGACCGATTTCGGCAACTCGATGCGCTGGTACTTCGCCCCATCGAACAGGATCTCCAGCCGGCGCTTGACCGACAGGCGCATGTGGTGCTCGCAATGCGGGCACACGGCCATGGTCTTTTCAAGATCGCGGTGGAAGATCATGTGACCGCATTGCGGGCACTTATCCCACAGATTGTCCGGTATCTCGCGCGGGCGGACCAGCCGCTGGATCTTCGGGCGGACGAAATTTGTAATCCAGTTCATGTCGTCGGTCCTTAATTAACGGTCTGCCGGCGCGTGGCGCGCACACCGGCGGCCAGTTCGCGCACGAAACCCAGAACCTCGGCGGCGAGGCTCGGGCGGGCGCGGCCATCGGCGTCGATGCCGTCGGCCAGTTTTTGTACGATGGCTGAACCGACCACCACGGCGTCGGCCAGGGCGGCGACTTCGGCGGCGGCGGCTGCCGTCTTGATGCCGAAGCCGACGGCCACCGGCAAATCGGTGTGACGGCGCAAGCGGGCCATGGCCTCGCCGATTGCCGCACCCGACGCCGAGGCGGTGCCGGTGATGCCGGTGATCGACACATAATAGACAAAGCCCGACGCGCTGGCCAAGACCACCGGAAGACGGGCATCGTCGGTCGTGGGTGCCGTCAGGAAGATGAAGTCGATGCCCTTGGCGCGGGCGGGACCGGCCAGTTCCTCGGCTTCTTCGGGCGGCAGATCGACGATGATCAAGCCATCGACGCCCGCCTCGGCGGCCTCATGGCAAAAGCTATCGACGCCATGCGCATGGATGGGGTTGTAATAGCCCATGAGGATGATCGGAGTCTCGGCATCCTTGACGCGGAAGCGGCGCACCATCTCCAGCGTGGTGGCCAGACTGGCCCCCGCCTTTAACGCGCGTAGCGAGGCCAGTTGGATCGCCGGGCCGTCGGCCATCGGATCGGTAAAGGGCATGCCCAGCTCGATCAAGTCTGCCCCGGCCTCGGGCAGGCCGTCCAGCACCTGCTGGCTGGTCGCCAGATCGGGATCGCCAGCGGTAATGAAGGTAACCAGACCGGCGCGGCCCTCGGCCTTCAGCTTGGCGAAGCGGGCGGGAATGCGGCTCATGACAGGTCTCCGGCGGCGCGCTCGCCCAGGGCCTTGGCCACGGTGGCGATGTCCTTGTCGCCGCGCCCGGACAGGCAGACCACCATCACATGATCGGGGCCGAGTTCGGCGGCGACGGTCTTGGCATAGGCGATGGCGTGGGATGATTCCAGGGCCGGAATGATTCCTTCCAGCTTGGTGATCAGTTGGAAGGCCTCCAGCGCGGCGGTATCGGTGGCCGAGACATACTCGACGCGGCCAATCGAATGCAGCCAGGCATGTTCTGGGCCGATGCCGGGATAGTCCAGCCCGGCCGAGATCGAATGCGCTTCGGTAATCTGGCCGTCGTCGTTTTGCAGCAGGAAGGTGCGGTTGCCGTGCAAGACGCCCGGAGTGCCGCCCTTCAGCGAGGCGGCGTGCTTGCCGGTCTCGATGCCGTGACCGGCGGCTTCGACGCCGATGATGCGCACGTCGCGGTCGTCGAGGAACGGATGGAACAGGCCCATGGCGTTGGAGCCGCCGCCGATGCAGGCGACCAGACTGTCGGGCAGGCGGCCTTCCGCCTTGAGGATTTGCTCACGCGCCTCGTCGCCGATGATCGCCTGGAAGTCGCGCACCATCTGCGGATAGGGATGCGGCCCGGCGACCGTGCCGATCATGTAATAAGTATCCTCGACGTTCGACACCCAATCGCGCATGGCGTCGTTCATCGCGTCTTTCAGCGTCGCCGCGCCCGAAGTCACCGGCTTGACCTCGGCCCCCAGCAGCTTCATGCGATAGACATTGGGAGCCTGACGTTCGATGTCGGTGGCACCCATATAGATGGTGCAAGACACGCCGAACAGCGCACACACCGTCGCCGTCGCCACGCCATGCTGGCCGGCGCCGGTTTCGGCGATGATGCGGGTCTTGCCCATGCGCTTGGCCAGCAGGATCTGGCCCATGCAGTTGTTGATCTTATGCGCGCCGGTATGGTTCAGATCCTCGCGCTTCAGATAGATCTTGGCCCCGCCGAAGGCGCGGGTCAGCCGTTCGGCGAAGAACAGCGGGCTGGGACGGCCGACGTAATTGGTCAGATAGGAGGTCAGCTCGGCGGCGAAAGCCGGGTCGGCCTTGGCCGCGACATAGGCTTTCTCGACGGCGAGGACCAGCGGCATCAGGGTTTCGGCGACATAGCGCCCGCCGAAGATGCCGAAATGGCCGCGCTCGTCCGGTCCGTCGCGGAGGGTGTTCTTGCTGTGCATAAAGATGTGCCCGGTCGGCTCGAAAGGTCGCTAATAAAGCACAAACCGCCCCCGATGCGGAGGAATTTTCGCACCAAGCAGCCCTGCCCCATCTGGAGGCAAGGCTGCGGCGCTGTCATTTCGACCTCAGAACGGTTGTCGTGCAGCCTCAGCCGCGCGCGGCCTTGATGAAGGCGGCGATCTTTTCGGCGTCCTTGACGCCCGGAGCACTTTCCACGCCCGACGACACATCCACCGCTTTGGCCCCCGACAACTTGATCGCTTCGGCCACGTTCTCGGCGGTCAAGCCGCCGGCCAGCATCCACGGGCAGGCGAATTTGCGGCCCTTGAGCAGCGACCAATCGAAGGCCACCGCATTACCACCGGGCCGGTCGGCATCGGCGGGCGGCTTGGCGTCGAACAGCAGCCAGTCAGCGATTTCGGCATAGGCTTGCGCCGCATCAAGGTCGGCGGCGGAGCAAATACCCAGCGCCTTCATCACCGGCATGCCGAATTCCTGGCGGATTTCCTCGACCCGTTCGGGAGTTTCGGTGCCGTGCAACTGGAACATGTCCAGGCGCAGATTGTTCATCGCGTCGTTCAGCAAAGCGTCGTCGGGATCGACGAACAGGCCGACGCGCAGGATGTCCTCGGGGACGAACTCCAGCACCTCGGCGGCGCGTTCGATGCTCACCGCGCGGGGGCTTTTATCGAACAACACCACGCCGACGAAATCGGCTCCGGCATCCAGGGCGGCATCAACCGCGTCTTCGTCGGTGAGCCCGCAAATCTTGACCTTGACGGATTTTATCATCAGGCGGCGTCCTGCAATTCTGAAAGAATGCGCCGCGCCGCCTCGGCGGGGTCGGTGGCGGCAGTGATCGGGCGGCCGATAACCAGCAAATCGGCGCCCTTGGCCACCGCTTCCGCCGGACCCAGCACGCGCTTTTGGTCGTTGGCGTCGGCCCAAAGGGGGCGGATACCGGGGATCACCAGCTTGATGTCGCGGCCCAATTGGGCGCGCAGAGTTTCAACCTCGTGCGGCGAACAGACGATGCCGTCCACGCCCGCCTCCTGAGCCAAACCGGCCAGACGCTTGACCTGATCGGCGACGGTGCCGCCGACGCCGATGCTGGGCAGTTCAGCTTCGCCCATGCTGGTCAGCACGGTGACGGCGAGGATCCACGGACGGGCGACGCCATAGCGGCCGGCGGCTTCCCCCGCCGCATCGACGGCGGCGCGCATCATTTCGGCTCCGCCGATGGCATGCAGGGTGGTCATCGCCGGAGCCAAGCGCACGGCGCTTTTGATGGCCCCGGCGACGGTGTTCGGAATGTCGTGGAATTTCAAGTCCAAGAACAGCGGCAACCCGCAGGCGGCGACGGCGCGCACGCCGTCGGAGCCATTGGCGGTGTGGAATTCCAACCCCAGCTTGACCCCGCCGACCAGCCCGTCAAGCTGGCGGGTCAGGCGGACGGCGGTGGCGATGTCGGTCGTATCGAGAGCGCAATAAACGGGATTGACGGTCATGGCGGGAGTATCACATCTCCGGCCGGCGCAGAGTCCGGCGGGGTGGCGGAAGGGGCGGCGCGGGCGGCGCGCAAGGTTTCGACCTCGCGCTCCAGGGCACGCACCCGATGAGTATGGAAGCGCAGGGCGGCACGGCGGCGCAGACCGCTGAAGCCGGTCAGCAGAAGGCCCAGCAGCAGGCCAGCCAGTAACGGCGCCAGCACGGCGACATAGACCGGTACGGCGACGCCATCCGCGAACGGCCACAGCCCAAGGGCGGTGGTCTGGCGGTTGGACAGGGCGAAAATGACCACGACCACGCCGACAGGCAGGCCGATCAGCCAAGTCAGAAGTCTCATGGCGACCCCCTCACGGCTTATTTGCCGGTGTTCAAGCGCTCGCGCAACTGCTTGCCGGTCTTGAAGAACGGCACGGCCTTTTCCGAAACATCCACGGATTCGCCAGTGCGCGGGTTGCGGCCCTGGCGAGCGTCGCGTTTCTTGACCGAAAAAGCGCCGAAACCGCGCAACTCGACCCGGTCGCCACGGGCCAAAGCCCCGGCGATTTCATCGAAAATGGTGGTGACGATGCGTTCCACGTCACGCTGGTAGAGATGAGGATTCAACTCCGCCAGGCGGGCGATCAGCTCCGATTTGGTCATTGACGTTCCTGGCTCCTGGCCGCGCGGTCTGGTTACCGATCCTGAGCGTGCCAAAGCGCGGCCTCAGCGTCAAGATAAGCCTTTCAGATATTTAGGTTTTTTCAGAGATGCGATAGCCCGAAAGAGAAGGGGCGCTCCCGGTTTCCCGGGAACGCCCCCTCGCATTGGCTAAGAAAAGGCTGCGGCGACTTACTTGTCGTCGGTCTTTTCTTCCTTGGCGCGGTTGAACGCCGCACCCAGGATGTCGCCCAGGCTGGCGCCCGAGTCGGACGAACCGTACTCGGCCATGGCCTGCTTCTCTTCTTCAATCTCACGCGCCTTGACCGACAGCGTCACCTTGCGGGTGGCCTTGTCGATGGCGGTGATCTTGGCGTCGATCTTCTCGCCGACGGCGAAACGCTCGGGACGCTGATCGCCACGGTCACGGGCCAGCTCGTTCTTGCGAATGAAGCCGGTCAGGCCGTCAACGGTCACTTCGAGACCATTCTCGGTGACCTGAGTCACCGTGGTGGTCACGACATCGCCCTTCTTGACGTGGGCAATGGCTTCCTTGAACGGATCGGAGCCGAGCTGCTTGATGCCCAGGCTGATACGCTCTTTCTCGATGTCGACATCCAAGACCTTGGCCTTGACGATATCGCCCTTCTTGAAGTCGGCAATCGCCTGCTCGCCCGGACGTTCCCAATCCAGGTCGGACAGGTGAACCATGCCGTCGATCTCGCCCGGCAGGCCAACGAACAGACCGAATTCGGTGATGTTCTTGACTTCGCCTTCGACCTCGGAACCCTGCGGGAACTTCTCGAGGAAGCCTTCCCACGGGTTGGACATCGTCTGCTTCAGGCCCAGGCTGATACGACGCTTCTGCGCGTCGACATCCAGCACCATGACCTCGACTTCCTGCGAAGTGGAGACGATCTTGCCGGGGTGGACGTTCTTCTTGGTCCACGACATCTCGGAGACGTGCACCAGACCCTCGACACCAGGCTCCAACTCGACGAAAGCGCCGTAGTCGGTGATGTTGGTCACGCGGCCAACGAACTTGGCGTTGACCGGGTACTTGGCTTCCACACCTTCCCACGGATCGGCTTCAAGCTGCTTGATGCCGAGGCTGATACGCTGGGTTTCCGGGTTGAAGCGAATGACCTGGACCTTGACGGTCTGGCCGATATGCAACGCTTCGCTCGGGTGGTTGATGCGCTTCCAGGCGATGTCGGTAACATGCAGCAGGCCATCAACGCCGCCGAGATCAACGAACGCACCGTAATCGGTGATGTTCTTGACCACGCCTTCGAGAATCTGACCTTCCTTGAGGCTCTCGATGAGCTCGGAACGCTGCTCGGCGCGAGTCTCTTCCAGAACCGCACGACGCGACACGACGATGTTGCCGCGCGAACGGTCCATCTTCAGAATCTGGAACGGCTGCGGGCTGCCCATCAGCGGGCCGATGTCGCGCACGGGGCGGATGTCCACCTGGCTGCCCGGCAGGAACGCCACGGCGCCCGACAGGTCGACGGTGAAGCCACCCTTGACGCGGCCGAAGATGACGCCGGAAACGCGCAGGTTGTCCTGGAAGGACTTCTCGAGCTGGGTCCAGGCTTCCTCGCGGCGAGCCTTCTCACGGCTGAGCATAACCTCGCCGTTCTTGTCCTCGTAGCGCTCGACGAAAACCTCGACCTCGTCGCCGGCTTTCAGTTCGGAAGCGCGGCCCGGGGCGGCGAATTCCTTGAGCGGGATACGGCCTTCGGACTTCAGTCCGACGTCGATCACCGCATGGTCGCCGTCGATCTCGACGACGGTACCCTTAACGACGGTGCCTTCAAAGGCACCATTCTCGCCGAACACTTCGTCCAGCAAGGAGGCGAAATCTTCAGTCGCCGCAAACTCAGTGGCAGTAGCCATGTTAAAAACTTCCTTTCTACATTTTTTACCAGGCCAGCCGGTTGGTTCCAGCGGTCTTCGGCGGGATTCGGACAACGCGTATAACCGCTCCTCCGCCGAGAGGAACGGCACTCCTTGGCGTCACAGAGCCGACTGAGGTCAGTCGGCGCGGCGGCGCTGGGAGATAATCGACAGGGCGGCGGCAAACGCTGCATCCGCATCCAGATCCGAGGTGTCGAGGATGACAGCGTCATCCGCCGGCACCAACGGAGCCACGCTTCGGGCGCTATCGCGCTCGTCACGCTCCTTCATGTCTTGAAGAACGCGCTCTCGTATAGCCGAGACTCCCTTGTCAAGCAACTCCTTCAAACGGCGTTCCGCCCGTTTTTCCAGGCTGGCTGTCACAAAGAGCTTCACCTCGGCCCGTGGGCAGATGACCGTGCCGATATCGCGGCCATCCAGCACCGCCCCCGGCGCGGTCGCCGCGAAGGCGCGCTGGAACTCGACCAAGGCGGTGCGCACGCCTGGAATGGCGGCGACCTTCGAGGCGGCGGCCCCGGCCTGTTCGCCGCGCAAGGCGGGATCATTGAAGCTGGCGGGATCCAGCGCGCGGGCGGCGGCCTCGGCGGCGACCGGATCATCGGCATCGCCGCCGGCTTGCGCCACCGCCAGACCGACGGCGCGATAAATCAGCCCGGTATCGAGATAACGCAAGGCCAGATGCTCGGCCAGCCGCCGCGCCAAGGTGCCCTTGCCAGCTGCCG
>DATGZW010000003.1:0-2249 GCA_035297005.1 Patescibacteria group bacterium | reverse complement strand
GGCCGAGGCATTTCTCGACGAGTGTGGCCGACGGCTGTTCGCGGCCCATGAGGCCCTGGCGCATGGCTATGGCGGCGTCAGTGCTGTTGCTAACCCGACTTTCGCAACTCGACCCCGGTTTCGGGAATTTTGCTACCCCAGGGTGCCGATAAGTCTTTGAAAACCGTGGGATCGGCACAGAGAAAGCAGCGAAAACCGCTTGCGGTGCCGACCAAGTATCTTGCGAAACGGCCCATGGGTTTGGGAGCCTGCGGTCATGTTTCTGCGCCACAAGATTCGCCGGAAGGACGGCAAGGAGCACCGCTACTGGAGCATCGTGGAAAACCGTCGGGTGTCCGGCGGTCGGACGGTGCAGCGGCACGTGTTGTATCTCGGCGAGATCAACGACGCTCAGAGAGCGGCGTGGTGCCAGACGATTGAAGCGTTTGACGAGGGCGACCAGCAAGCCAGACAGATCGCGCTGTTCCCCGAGGATCGCCCGGCGCCGGCGCTGAACTGCGATGTGGTGCATGTCCGGCTCAGCGGGCTGCGGCTACATCGGCCGCGACAATGGGGGGGCTGCTGGCTGGCGTGCCATGTGTGGGATCAGCTGCGGCTGGATGATTTCTGGTCGCCACGGCTGCCCGTGTCCAGGGAGGGGACACGGTGGTTGGCCGTGCTGAAGACGCTGGTCGCCTACCGGCTGATCGACCCCGGCAGTGAGTGGCGGCTGCACCGGCAATGGTATGACCAAAGTGCGATGGCCGATCTGCTGGGCGAGGATTTCGCCCTGGCGCAGAAGGACAATCTGTATCGATGCCTCGACAAGCTTCTGGCACACAAGACGGAGATGTTCAGCTTCCTGCAGCAACGCTGGAAGAGCCTGTTCGGGGCCGAATTCGAGGTTCTGCTCTACGACCTGACCAGCACGTATTTCGAATGCGATCCGCCCCAGATCGGCAAGCGGCGGTTCGGCTACAGCCGGGACAAACGATCGGATTGCGTTCAGGTGGTCATCGCCTTGATCGTGACGCCGGACGGCCTGCCGCTGGCCTACGAGGTGATGGCGGGCAACACCGCCGACAAGACGACGCTACGCGACTTCATCAAGCGGATCGAGACCCAGTATGGCAGGGCCAGGCGTACCTGGGTGATGGACCGCGGCATCCCGACCGAAGAGGTGCTGGCCGAGATGCGGGCGGCCGAGACGCCCATGCGCTATCTGGTGGGCACGCCGCGCGGACGGCTCAGCCAGCTGGAGCAGGACTTCCTCACCAGGCCCTGGACCGACGTACGTGACGCTGTTCAGGTGAAGCTCGTCGAACAGGACGGCGAACTTTACATCCTGGCCCGCAGTGGCGCACGCCGGGACAAGGAACAGGCGATGCGGCGTCGTCGGTTGAAGAAGTTGCTGAAGCGCCTGCATGAGTTGCGCCAGCAGAAGCTGACCCGCGACCAGTTGCTCATCAAGCTGGGGGCCGCCAGGAAAGACGCCGGACCGGCGGCTTGGCGGATCCTCGATATCCAACTGCCTGACAAGGACCAGGCGGTCACGCCAGAAACATTTGGCTTTCGCCTGAACTGGCAGAGATTGCGTGAGGCGCGCCGCCGGGAAGGGAGCTACCTGCTGCGGTCGAATGTGACGGGCGGCGATCCGACGCAACTCTGGGCGTTCTACTTGCAGTTGGTCGAAGTGGAGCAGGCGTTCAAGGAACTGAAGGGCGACCTGGCGATCCGTCCGATCTATCACCAGACCGACGAGCGGATTGAAGCCCACATCTTTGTCGCGTTCCTTGCCTACTGTCTGCAAGTGACGCTGAAGCAGCGGCTGCGATCCCTGGCGCCGGGACTGACGCCAAGGGCGCTACTGGACAAGATGGCGGCGATCCAGATGGTCGATGTGCATCTGCCGACGACGGATGGTCGCACCGTCATACTGTCGCGCTACACCGAACCCGACGCCGATCAGGCGCTCCTGCTCCAGCGGCTGAAGATGAATTTGCCGGCCCAGCCACCGCCCAGGGTGACCGCGGGCGACGTTCCCCAACCGGTTTGACCGGACGCCCTGTGGTGCCGACCTTGCCGGCCCCACCCATGGAAAATCAATCACTTGGACGATTCTGGGCCGTGAGTTGCGAAAGCCGGGCTAACCAGCACCGCCATTCATACGACCGTATGCTGCTACCGTCCTGCTTGCGTGATCCCGGCTCCGCGCACGCCGCAGCCGGCCCGGCTCAGCCTCCAGCCTGACCCTTCACCCCGGAATCGGG
>DATGZW010000002.1:0-6822 GCA_035297005.1 Patescibacteria group bacterium | reverse complement strand
TCCTGTCGGCAGAAACCTGCGCTCGCCGGCTCAGTTCTTGCGAGCCTTGCGGGCGGCATAGCGGGCGTCACGGGCGGCTTTTTGCTCAGCGGCCAGTTCGGCTTCGTCACGCACGGCAGCGGCTTCCCGTTCGACATGCTCGGCGGCGGCGCGGGCCTCGGCGGCGTCACGCTCCGCCTGTTCGGCGATGGCGCGGGCTTCGGCAGCGTCGCGCAAAGCCTTGCGTTCGGCCAGGGCCAGCGCCTCGCTGGCCTGCTTGGCGGCCTTGCGCTCGGCGGCGCGGGCATCGCGGGCGGCGCTGGCGGCAAGCCGGGCTGCCTGCCGCTCGGCGATGGCCGCATCGTCGGTATCCAGCTTCGCCGCCTGCAACTTCTCCAGCAATGCCTTTTTAGCGGCAGCCGCCGTGCTGATGCGGTCACCGAAATTCGTATTTTTGAAACTGCTCATCTCGCTCCATCTCGCGCAGGGAATTGCTATGTCCGAAACTCGAACCATTGCTGCGCACAACCGTGTCATCATGAACCTTATTGCCGCGCAGAGCCAGCAGGGAACCGCATGCCCGGCACGCAGCCCCTTTATGGCGTGGAAATTCGTCACAGGCCGCAAGGGCTAGGTGCGGCTGCCGTTCGATGGATGTCGCTCGCCGGCATCCCTGAGTACCCTTCAAGGCATGGATAAATTCCCGCCGCCGGCACCCAAGCATCACTCTCCCACTCCGCGACAAGGCGGTCGCTCGATACTCGGCCGTCTTTTTCCCGAGCGCCAGATTTTGATCCGCGAAGACGGGCGGGTGCGCTATTTCATCCTGGGGACCGCGCAACAGATCCTGCTGGCCGCCGCCCTTGCCGGCGTTGTGCCATGGGCAGTGATCGCCACAGCCGCCACTGTGCATGGCACCAAGGCCCTGGCCAAGCTGGAACGCCGCATGGCGGATTTGAACGTGGTCCATGTGCAATGCCAGACGGCTTTGCGGCAAATCGACGGCTTCCAGGCCACCTTCACCGGCATCACCGGCGAGGTCGCGACCATCCAGGACAGCTTCCTGCGTCTAGAAAAACATGACGTCCCGCCCGCCGCCGCCCCACGCGCCGAGGAAACACCCCTGCCTACCGCCGTCGTCGCCGCCGATCCCGGCGATCCCGAACAAATCCGCCAGCGCATCGCCCGTTTGGATAGTGCGCTGACCGACATGAAGGCCTCGCATCGGGCCTTTCTGGAGCATTCCGTCGGCATCGCCAGTCAGCGCATCGAACAGCTTGAACGGGCCATGACCTCGGTCGGCCTCAGCCCCTCCGCACTGCCCGAGCCGCGTTCCGAATCCAGGCTCGGCGGGCCGTCCGTACCGCCGACCTTGGCCAACAGCACCTCCGACGACATTGATCCGGCCGCCCTGCTGACCAGCCGAATCGAGCGGTTGGACGGCCTGAGTCTGGCGTTAGCCCCCCTGCCCTTCGCCGCCCCGCTGACCCATTACGAGGTGACCAGCCCCTTCGGCGTGCGCAACGATCCGATCAACATCCGCACCGGCATCCATGAAGGCGTCGATCTGGTGGCGCCGCCGGACACGCCGGTGCTGGCCACCGGCAATGGCGTGGTGGTCTGGGCCGGACGCCGCGACCGTTATGGCAATCTGGTCGAACTCGACCACGGACAGGGGCTGCACACCCGTTACGCCCATCTGTCGCGCATCCTGGTTGGAGTCGGCGACAGCGTCCAACGCGGCGCACCCGTCGGCCTGCTGGGCGACACCGGTCGCACGACTGGGCCGCATCTGCATTACGAGGTGCGCCGCGACGATGAAGCCACCAACCCGATGAAGTTCATCGCCGCCGGCCGCGACGTCATCAAGGAGCCGTGACGGGCACCCCTCCCGCGCCCATCGCCGTACAGGTTACGGCGTGGCGGCGTGCCACATGCCCTTGAAGCCCTCACCAGCGGTGTCGCCCGACTTGCCGTCCTTGGCGAAATTATAGAGCGGCTTGCCCTTGAAGGCCCATTGACGCGTCCCGTCGTCGCGGGTGATCAGCGTCCAGTCGCCATGCGGTTTGGCATCGGCGGCGGCTGTCAGCGGCGGCCAATTCTGCGTGCAGCCGCCGGAACAGGCCGACTTTCCGTCCTTGTCCTGGTCGAAAGTGTACAGCGTCATTCCCTTGTCGTCGGTCAGCACCATGCCCATCGCCGTCTTCATCGGATGGGCCGTCATCTGGTCCGCCGCCACGGCGGGCAGCGTCCAGGCAAGCAGGGGAAGTGCCACGATGGCGATAGCGCTCACGGCGGTTATCTTCATGGTCGTCTCCACAGGTTCGATGCGGCGCGCGGATCAGCCCGCTTGGCTCGCAATCGACAGATGGGAGCGCTAATCCGAGTGCGCCAGTGCTTATAGGTCGGAAACCCGACGGCTCAATCGACGGCCAGAATCACATGCGAGGCTTTGAACATCGCGCAAACGTGATCCCCCATATCAAGTCGCAACTCGTCGGCGCTTTCGCGGGTGATGACCGATGTCAGCGACTTGCCATCGCCGATATCCAGGGTAATCTCGCTGTTGATCAGGCCATCATTGCGCTGCACCAGGGTTCCGACGATATGGTTGCGGGCAGAGGTGCGCGGCAGTTCGTCGGCGCGCGCCAGCATGACGAAAGACGAATTGACCAGCGCCACCGCCTCGCGTCCGACGTCCAGGCCCAAATCGTTCGCGCTCTCATTGGTGATGACGGCGACGATGTCGTTGGTCTCCGACACCTTCAGGATGACCTCGACATTGACCGGTGCCCGCCGGATTTCAGTCACCCGGCAGCGGAAGGTGTTACGCGCACTGGTCTTCATCACGACACTCCAGAACAACAGGTCGGACTGCGCATCCATGCCGTCCTCGGCGATGGCGGCGGAAATCAGCGACAGTTTTTCTTCCAAGCGGCGGAAGGCGACGATCAGGCGACGTCCTTCCTCGGTCAGTTCGGCCCCACCGCCGCCGCGCCCGCCGGCCTGGATGATCAAGGCCGGACGCGGCAGCAGGTTGTTGACGGCGGTGACGGCGTCCCAGGCGGCTTTATAGCTGAAGCCCAGCGCCTTGGCGGCGCGGGTAATGCTGCCATGCTCGGCCACCGCCTCTAGAATGGTGACGCGATCGCGGCCGACCAGCAACTGGCCGTCGCCGCGCAGAGCCAATACCGCCTCGACCTTGCCTATCGCCATCCTGACATCCCTTCACCCGCCACATAGCCGTTGCGGACTATAGCGCGCGTTTCCGCCAAACCGAAGGCACCGAATGGCCGGAAATGAAAAAAGACCCGCGACTGAGAGTGCGTGGTTTGCGTCAAAGAACTCGGCAAACGATCGGCCTCGGCGGCGCGATGGAAACGCCGCAAGCTCAAGCCGGCAGAGCCGCCCACACGAACAACAACACCTCGCCTTCAACAAGAAAAAGTGAGAAATTTATTGGCGCCATATAAATACATACGCGTCAAACATTCACACATACCCCACATAATTAACATATGCGACAATATACAATAGCAACATTAGCAGAAATACGACACGGTATACAAAGAGTAATATCGTAACATTTCCTGAACACATCCATTGTAGCACAGATAACAATTGTGTAGCATTTCAAACAACGAATTTTGTTGCTTGACCATGGAAGAGTAAGTGCCCACTCTATGACCGTTATGTGATTCACATATATCGCGCTTCGGCACACGGCATGATCAAGGCTTGCGAGGTTCCCATGACGACCACCGACACTTCTCCCCTGCTGGTCGCCGTCGCCACCAAGGATGGCATCGGCGTCAACTTGCATTTCGGCCATGCGCGGCGCTTCAACATTTATGAAGTCGATGGCAGCGCCGTCCACTTCATCGAGGTCCGCGACGCCGACGCCTATTGCAAAGGCAAGGGCGAAGCCGGCGACGAGCCCGAGGAGTCGCGCGAACAGGAATTGGAGCGTATCGCCACCACCCTCGGCGGCGTCTCAGCCTTGATGGTGGTCCGCGCCGGCGACAACCCGAAGAAGCGCCTGGGCGCAGCCGGCATCGCCGTGCTGGACGAGTTTGCCCACGAACCCATCGAAGCCGCCGCGCTGGTGTGGTGGAACCGGGTGAACGCCACCGCCTGAGAGAGGACACGCCATGATCGCCCTGGACAACGTGACGGTACGGCGGGGCGCGCAAGATGTCTTGCGGGGGATCTCGCTCAAGATATCCAGCGGCTCGATTACTGCGGTGGTCGGGCGGTCCGGGGTGGGCAAGACCACGCTCATCCGCGCCCTGAACGGCTTGGTGCGTCCGGCATCGGGCAGCATCTCAATCAGCGGCATCGGGCCGCTCGACACCGCACGGGCGTTGAAGGCGCACCGCCGCCGCACCGCCACGGTATTCCAGGACCATGCGTTAATCGACCGCCTGCCGGCCATCGACAACGTCTTGCTCGGCTTGGCCGATCAGCGCCACCCGCTGTCGCCGCTGCCCTGGCCGACCGCGTTGCGCCGCCGCGCCGCCGAAGCCCTCGACGAGGTCGGCCTGCTCGACCGCGCCACCGCCTGGGCCTCGCGCCTCAGCGGCGGCGAGCGCCAGCGTGTCGGCTTGGCCCGCGCCTTGGTCCGCCGCCCCGGCCTGCTGCTGGGCGACGAGCCCTTCTCCTCTGTCGATCCGATGCTGGTCCGCCACCTCAGCGACGAGTTGCGCCGTGCCGTCACCCGCTCGGGGCTGACCGTGGTTATCGTGCTGCACCAGATCGACACCGCCCTGGCCTTGGCCGACCGCGTCATCGGCCTTGTCGATGGTCGCGTCGGCTTCGACGGTCCCTCGGCCAGCTTCGACACCGCCGCACAGGCCGACATCTTCCAGGATTCAGACCCCAATCCGCAGGGAATCTTATGATTTCACTGAAAGGCAATTCCATGCTCAAAGCATTGACGCGCATCACAGCGCTTTCCCTGGTGATCCTCGGCTGCGGCGCGGCGGCGGCCTTGGCCGATGGACGCCCGTCGAAACTGGTCATCGGCTTGCTGCCCGGCGAATCCGCCCCCACCGTGATCCGCCTCAACGAGCCGATGCGCGCCTATCTGGAGAAGCGCCTGGGCCTGCCGGTCGAACTGGTCGTCGGCGCCAACTACGCCGCCACCGGCGAGGCTCTGCGCTTCGGCCGCCTCGACATCGCCTATCTGGGGCCGGTGACCTATATCCTACGCAGCCGCAGCGCCAAGCTGGAGGTGTTCTCGCGCCCGACCCATGCGGGGGTTGGCCCGACCTTTCAGGCCGTCGTCATCGTGCCCAAAGACAGCCCGGCCAAGACCCTGGCCGATTTGAAAGGCGGCGACATCGCTTTCGGCGATCCGGCCTCGACCTCGGGAACCTGGGTGCCGCGCTATCAATTGCTGGAAGCCGGGCTGGTGTCCGGACGCGACTACACCTTGCGCGTGCTCGGCGCGCATGACGCCGTCGCCCTAGCCGTCGCCAATCATAAGGTCGCCGCTGGCGGGCTCAGCATGCCGATCTATGAGCGGTTGATCAAAGAAGGCAAGATCGACGGCAACGCGGTCCGCGTGCTGGCCGAATCCCCCGCCATTCCCGAATATATGTGGACCTTCCGCGAAGGACTCGACCCCGCATTCCGCGAGGAGATCAAGGCCGCCTTCAACGACGTCACCGATCCCGAAGCGCTGAAGGTCTTCCGCGCCGAGGCCTTCGTTCCCGCCGTGGATAGCGACGTGGACATCGTCCGCAGTTGGATCGAAGCCCTGCGCCAGAGCAACCCCGATTCCGTCCCCGCCCCCTGAGCCAACCCCTGCACGCGGGAGCATCCAAGACCATGAGCCACAGCATCGACGCCGTGTTGCAGGAGGGACGACGGCGGATGCTGACCAGCACCCTGCTCGCCTGTCTCGGGCTGAGCGTCATCGTCTTGGCGTTTTATCTCTGCGACCTCTTCAACATCGAGCGGTACCGCGACGTGCTGCGGACCTTCTCGGTGCTGCTGGGCGATTCGCTGCCGCCCGACTTTTCCCGCTGGCACAAATGGGGACGGCCATTACTCGACACGCTGGCGATGAGCGTGTCGGGCACCGTGCTCGGCTGCCTCGCCGCCCTGCCGCTGTCGGTGCTGGCGGCGCGCAACATGGTCCCCTCGCGCCTGGGCGGGCTGGTGCGGCTGTTCCTCAACACCCTGCGCTCGATCCCCGGCGTGGTTTGGGGCGTCATCTTCGTCGCCGCCGTCGGCTTCGGCCCGCTGCCCGGCGTGTTCGCTCTGGCCTGCCATTCCACCGGCATGCTCGGCAAGTTCTACGCCGAGATCCTCGAACATGTGGACCCCGCCCCCGGCGACGCCCTGCGCAGCCACGGAGTCTCCTGGCTGGGCGGCGTGCGCTTCAGCATCCTGCCGCAAATCCTGCCGCGCCTCATCGATGTGACGCTGTACCGCTGGGAACACAACGTCCGCGCCGCCACTGTGCTCGGGCTGGTCGGCGCCGGCGGCATCGGGCTGGAGATCATGACCGCCTTCAATCTCTTCGAATACCGCGAGGCCCTGGCCTTGATCATGGTGCTGTTGGCCATGGTGACGGTGATCAATGTCGTCGGCGGACGGATTCGCGGGTTGTTTCTGGGGAGCGAATAAGAATGGGCTGCCGCCCATGCCCGCTCGGAGGCACGGCCTCCGAACCTCGGTTGGCAAGGTGTTGCCGGGCTCATTACAAGTAAGTATCACCAAAAATGCGGGACGTAATACCTTAATTTCCATACATGCCGTGCATGGATCGATGGACTTATCATAAAAAAATAGCAATATATGATAACTCAAGCCATTGTATGCCCTTTATCGCCT
>DATGZW010000001.1:0-5432 GCA_035297005.1 Patescibacteria group bacterium | reverse complement strand
CGGCCAAGTTTGAGTTTGCATGAGCCGCCCGTTGATCGTCGATGCCTTGCCCATCCCCCTTCCGCCCTCCGCCCTGGTGGCGGTTGATCGCGCCATGGCCGAACTGCGGCGTGGCGGCATGGTCCTGGTGCAAGCGGCGGATGGCAGCACCGCGCTGGTTCTGGCCGCCGAAGCCGCCAGCACCGAGACCTTGGCCCGCCTGACCGACGCGGCGGGCCATGCAACACAGGTCGCCCTGACCGGACGCCGCGCCGCCGTGCTGAACCTGACCAGCGATGGCGAGCGCCCAGTGGTTCTGATCGCCCCCAGCGGCCCGCTGACCGCCGCCGATGTTGGCAGTTTGGCCGATCCGCTGAACGCTGGCCGCCCCGGAGCATTGTTGCAAGCCGTCGCCGGTCCCGCGCCCGCCTGGGCCGCTGGCGCAGTGACATTGGCCAAGCTGGCGCGCTTGCTGCCGGCCATGGTGGTCGCCCCGACGTCCGGCACGCATGACCAGCTGTTCCGCGTCGCCGTCGAGGACGTGCTGACCTATCAGCAGCGTGCCGCCCGCTCGCTGCGCCGCATCGCCGAGGCGCGGGTACCGCTGGTCGATGCCGAGGACGCCCGCATCGTCGCCTTCCGCCCGTCGGATGGCGGTATCGAACATCTGGCCATCGTCATCGGCCAACCCGACCGCGACGGGGCCGTGCTGACCCGCCTGCATTCCGAATGCTTCACCGGCGATTTGCTGGGATCCTTGCGCTGCGATTGCGGCGACCAGTTGCGCGGGGCCATCGCCGAGATCTCGCAGGCCGGCGGCGGCGTGTTGCTGTATCTGGCGCAGGAAGGCCGCGGTATCGGCTTGGTCAACAAGCTGCGCGCCTATCAGTTGCAAGATGACGGCTTCGACACCCTGGACGCTAATCAGCAGCTTGGTTTCGACGACGACGAGCGGCTGTATCTGCCCGCCGCCGAGATGCTGCGCCTGTTGGGCATTGGCCGGGTGCGGCTATTGACCAACAATCCCGGCAAGGTCGAGGGTTTGGCCCGCCATGGTGTCGAGGTGGCCGAGCGGGTGCCGCATGTATTTCCTTCGAACAACCACAACGAGTCTTATTTGCGCACCAAGGCGACGCGCAGCGGCCACCTGTTTTAGCCGCCCCTAGGCAGAGTCTGCCGGGCAATTCCCGCCCGTGACACACACAGACCACCGAGTTTTTTCTCTAAGATATTGATATCTATAGAGGAGCAAACTGGCATCCAGCTTGCAAGTATGACGAAGGATGCAACCCCCTTCGGGATACCCCGCCATGTCGGTCAACGCACTCGGACCCGCGCCGCTGCCAGAGAAGAGCGAACCTGTCGCCCTTACGGCAGCGCCGTATTGTCCGTCGAGCGGGGCCTCGACCTCGGGCAAGACCCCGGTGACCGCCTTCGACAAGCCCAACGGCCCCAGCTTTTCCGACTTGATCGACGTCATCAACCCGTTGCAGCACATTCCCGTCGTCAACATGATCTATCAGAAGCTGACCGGCGACACCGAAGGCGCCATCGCCGATGTGGTCGGCGGTGCGATTTATGGCGGGTTCATCGGCTTGGGGGCCGCCGTTGCCGGCTTGATGGTTCATGAAGCCACCGGCAAGACCCTCGGCGACAACATGTTCGCCCTGTTCACCGACGACAGCTCCAGTACCGCCGTGGCCCAGGCCGCCAGCAAAACGCAGACGGCACAAGCCGCCAAGCCCGCCGCCGCCGAACCGCCGCCGGTCGCCGCCGCGCCCTTGCCAGCCGTCGGCAAGGTGCCGTTGAACAGCCCTGCCACGGTCGCCTCGGCAGCCTCAGCCGCCGCCACCAGCGGCCAAGGACCAATGCGGGCTGGCGATTATCTGGTGTTTGGCGGCAGCGCTGCCGTCACCGTTCCCACCGCATCCAGCAATCGTCCGGTAGGGCTGACCCCAACCGCTTCGACTGCCGCCACCGCACCACCCACTCCGCCCGCCGCCGCCAGTGCGCCCGGCCCTGGCCGCAACGGCGACTTCCTGGTGTTCGGCAACAATGTGGGGCCGATGCCCACCGCCCTGCCTGGCGACGAAGCCTTGGATCCGAAGGCTCAAGCAGCAGCAGCCGTCTCCCGTCAACTGCAACAGACGGCCACCACCGGCGATCAGCCGCGCATGCATCCGGTTCCGGCCCGCATTGGCAAAAGCGCGCCGCCCAGCGTGTTGCCGATGCCGACCACCGGCCCTGGCGCCATTCCCGGTGGGCATTCGCAAGCCCTGAGCGCCAATGGCATGGGTGCGTCGGCCAGCCCGCTCGATACCGCCACCGCCAGCCCCAATGACGCCAATCAGTGGTTTGCCGGAGCCTTCTCGCAGGCAATGGACAAATATCAACGGGCCTCGCGCTTGGGCGGAGACGCCAGCCAGACGATGCCGCCGCCTGCCCCGGCGACCTCCGACTCCGCCGCCGCGACGCTCAATTAACCGGGTGATCCATGGACCTTGTGGCCGGCGCCAACGGTGTCTTGATTTGCGGTGAGCGACGCTATCCTTGCGTCCTTGGCCGCTCCGGCGTCAGCGGCGACAAGCACGAGGGCGATGGAGCCACGCCGCTAGGCCGCTTCGCCCTGCGCCGCGTGCTGTATCGTCCCGACCGCCTGACGCCGCCAGCCACCGCCCTGCCATTGGTCCCGCTGTCGCCGCATGACGGCTGGTGCGACGCCCCCGATCACCCCGACTACAATCGCCCGGTTCGCCTGCCGCATCCGGCAAGCTGCGAGACTCTGTGGCGCGAGGACGGCGTCTATGACCTGATCGTGGTGCTTGGCCACAATGACGATCCGCCGCGGCCGGGGCTGGGCAGCGCCATTTTCATGCATGTGGCACGCCCGCAAGGCGAACCCACCGAAGGCTGCGTCGCCCTGTCCTTGCCGGACCTTTTGGAGATACTCGCCGACACTGGACCAAACGCCAGCCTGACCATCAAAGCCCTGCCGATGTGATACTATTTATGAGAAGATCGCCCACGTTTTCGGGTATGATCCCGCCGAATTCGAGAAGGGGGACAGTATGGCGTTTTCGGTGAAGGGCTTGTTATTGGTTGCCGTGGCAGGATTGATGGCCATGGCCGTTCCGGCGCAGGCGGACGATCCCTCTTATCTGACCATCGGCGCCGGCACCTGGGAAACATTGCGCAATCAACCCCGCTCGCCCGAACTCGATCTCGCCTATCGTTCCGACTACAAATTGTGGGTATTCAAGCCGATAGTCGGTGCCCTGGTCGCCACCGACGGCGATTTCTACGGCTATGGCGGCTTGCGGCTGGATGCCTATTTCGGCCCGCATGTGGTCAGCACCGTCAGCGCCGCCGCTGGCCTGTCCGGCGGCCATGGGTTCGATATGGGCTCGGCGGTCGAGTTCCGTGAGGGCCTGGATCTGGCGTGGCGCTTCAATGACGCGTCGCGTCTGGGCGTCGGCTTCTATCACGAATCCAATGCCGGCCTGTCCAGCCATCGCAATCCTGGCTCGGAATCGGCACTGCTGATGTATTCGCTGCCGATCACCAAGCTGTTCTCGGGCAACAACTCATCATCGTCATCGGCGTCCTCATCGGCGTGGTCCACATCGGACAAGACGCCGACCGTGGCCTCCACCCAGTTCAGCCGGGTCAACTACTAAACGACCAACGGCGGGCGACGGCCAAAGATTGCGGTGCCGACCCGGACATGGGTGGCACCGCAGCGCACCGCCGCCGGGTAGTCGGCGCTCATGCCCATGCTGAGCACCGGCAGTGCATGGCGGCGGGCGATTTCGGCGAGCACGCTGAAATGCGGGACCGGATCCGCATCGGCTGGCGGAATGCACATCAAGCCGGTGACCGGCAATTCCCAGCGTGCCCGGCAGTCGGTGATGAAGGTATCGGCGTCCTCGGGCAGGACGCCGGCCTTTTGTGGCTCGCGGCCGGTGTTGATCTGCACATAGCAATCGGGCCGGCGACCGCTACGCGCCATCTCTGCCGCCAAGGCTTGCGCCAGTTTCGGCCGATCCACCGTCTCTATGACATCGAACAGCGCCACGGCCTCGCGCAGCTTGTTGGTCTGCAACGGGCCGATCAGATGCAGTTGGATATCGGCATGGCGCGCCTTCAGCTCCGGCCATTTGGCTTGCGCTTCCTGCACCCGGTTCTCGCCGAACAGCCGATGACCGGCGGCCAGCAGCGGCAGCATGCGCGCCGCCGGATGGGTCTTGCTCACCGCCACCAAAGCCACCGAGCCCGCCGGACGCCCGGCCTCGGCCACCTCGCGGTCAAGGTCGCAGACCACCTCGCGGTAGGCCTCAAGCACATCATCGTGGGAACTGTCGTCGGTCACGGCGTGGGTCCATGCTAAAATGTCGGGCATGCGAACCCTAGCAGATATGGCCCGCGTCCTCAATTTGCCTGCCCGCACGACAGGCCTGCCGGCGCTGGTGTTGGTCACCGACGAGATCCGGCTGGCCGATCCCCTGCCCGTTCTGGCCCAATTGCCGGTGGGAAGCTGGGTGATCTTGCGCCATTACGCGGCGGACAACCGCGCCGCCCTGGCCCGCAGCTTGGCGCGTGCCTGCCGGGCGCGGCGGCTGGTTTTGCTGGTGGCGGGAGATCTCGATCTGGCGGTCGCCGTCGGAGCCGGGCTGCATCTGCCCGAAGGCATGGCGCGCGAATCGCTGGCGCGGATCCGGCTGTGGCGGCGGCGACGGCTGGCACCGCTGACCTGCGCCGCACATTCGCGCCCGGCATTACGGCGCGCGGCGATGATCGGCGCCACAGCCGCCTTGCTGTCGCCGGTGTTTCCCACCCTGAGCCATCCAGGCGCGAAAGTCCTTGGCTCCTTGGCCTTTCGCCGCTTGGTGCGGTCGGCGGGGGTGGCCGTCTACGCGTTGGGGGGAGTCAATGCCGCCACCATCGGGCGGTTGACCGGCAGCGGCGCGGCGGGAATCGCCTGCGTCGGCGGTTTAAGCGCTCGCTGACAAGCCGAATGGACAAAAAGAAAGGGCGGCCGAAGCCGCCCTTTCCTCAAATTCAACCGAAGTCGAATTAGAAAGCGACAGTGATGCCGGAGACAACACCAACGCCGTCGTTCTTGTTGGCGAGGGTGCCGCTGGCCGAGGTCCAGTTGGTGTTGAACACCGAGGTCTTGACGGCGACGCCCGGGCCGAGGTCGTAGGAACCAGCCAGGGTCACAGTGCTGTCACGATCCATGCCCACCTTGTTGAAGTGGTTGGCATTGGCGGCGGCACCGGCGAAGTAGGTAACGCTGACGCCATAGGGACCGGTGATGTAAGACACACCGGCATCCCAGGACGCGCCCTGACCGCCGGCCGTCTTGATGGCCAGGCTGTCGTCGGCGATGATGCGGTTGATGTAGCTGCCGCCGACGGTGAAGCCGGCATAGCCGACATTCAGGCCGCCCTGGA